>JBFYMY010000139.1:0-9234 GCA_041304645.1 Thermoplasmatales archaeon | reverse complement strand
ATATCTGGAAGAGGGCGGGAAGAGGGATGCCCTGGGCCATTTCATAAGGTATCTCATAGGGAAGAGGAAGGTGCTAGCATGGCAGGGGCCTGGAAGATGGTTCGATATCGGGTCCTTAGAGGTCTATCGGGAAGCTGACAAATACTTCATCAATTCGATCGCATGATATCACTTGGCTCTGCCGGACCCGTCAGACCTCCTCGATCCTCTTCCTGATCTCGACATACAAGGACGTGGACATCCTGAAATCGCTCCTTACGAGCTTTTCTAGGACTCTCAGTGCCTCTTCCCTGCCCAACCTTCCTGTCCTTGCCCCAGCCAGAAGAATGCCTAGGAGACCCGTTACATTCCTTCCTCGAACTATTGCTGTCCTCCTGGCCAGGAGGTCGTCGAGCACAAGGTTGTCCTTTTGAGGGAGTGATAACATCGTCATCTCCCCCGGGCCGAGCTCCGGTCTAGGGCCGGTCCTGGGGGTCGGCGGGCTTTCATGGACCTTGATCCATTCGTTCATGGCCCGAAGGAGGACCAAGGTCTCAGGACCCTCTCCGGCCAGGACCTCATCCCTCACCTCTTCGGTGATATGGACCCTTCCTATGACCCTCCTCAGGACCTCAAGCTCTCCTATGGAGAGGAGAGCTATCAGAGTGGAAGAATCGACGAAGGTACGCAGATCGCTCACCTTCTATCCTTTACCAGTTCATGCTCGACGAATCCGGAGTCCCTTTCGACATCTTCGATGGTGTATCGGAAGACATCGATCCCCATTCTGGAGAGCTCGACTGCCATCTTCTGTACGCTCACGCCGGCCAGATGTGCCGCGCCGGACATAGAGACCTCCCCCTCCAGATATCTCCTCACGGCCAGTGACATCCTTATCTTCACCATGCCTTCGTGAAGAGCTGCCCTTGCGGCCTCTGACCTGGACGTCCGAAGGATGGTCGAGAGCTCATCTAGCTCATCGAGCTCGTTCTCCGGGAGCCTGACCTGTATGTTGTTCATAGTGTATCATTACATTGTAATGGTTTGTAATTATTTATATCTTTCTCCGAAGGTCGATAGTATCAACGGTGGTTTCAAATCCCGGAAGGGAAATACATGGTCCGAGTGCGTTCATGGACCTTAAGGACATAGCATACCGTGCCGGGCTCATCTTCGCGGCGTTCCTTCTAGCAGGTATCTTCGCCCAGCAGCTGGTCCATATCTCCTCAGGAGCCGATGATGAACAGGTCCGGGATACTGTAAGGGCGCTCAGGGAGGCTGTTGGTATGCTCCTCTCCTCTTCCGAGGGTTCTAGCATGGTCGTCTCCTTCGGCATGGAGGGGGACCATGGCGAGCAAGCCCTCAATCTTCCGGGGAGGTTCGATGGCGAGAACTATCGAATGGAGGTCCTCCCTGGACTTCTGGCACTCAAGTGGAGCGGGGGCAGGGAGGTTGTCCTTGAGGACATTTCCCTGGTTCCCTGCCACCCTCCGGTCAGTTCCCCACCCCTCAATGCAACTCAGCTCGATGTGATAAGGGAGAGCGCCAAGGGTCTCAGGTCCGTGACCCCATGCAGGCTCCAGCTATCTCGCCCCGTAGGGGCCCAGGGGTCCATTTTCATCAACGGCCTGGATGATGCGGTCACAGGCCCCTTCCTGAACCTTTCCAGGCTCCTGGGTTCCATTCCTTCCCCCTATCCTGGCAGCTCAGAGGAGGTAAGCGTTCCAGCGCCTTCCGGAGCCCTGGTCAGAGAGGACCTGCTCATATTCCTTGGGGACGATGATGCGATCTCCGAAGGTCCTGACTCGCCCATTCCTTTCGTCCTGCCTGCCAGGACCCATATCGAGACCGACGGGAAGGGGGACCTCCCCGCCGGATCGGTCCTGGTCCTCAGGAGAGAAACGGTAATGAGACCGGACGGGAACTCCACGGTCCTGAATAGGTTGCTCCTCAATCCCCCTCGCGGATGGATATCCTGAGGAGCCACAGGTCGGATACGGTCCCCACCGATGCGAGGTCGTAGAACAGGGAGACGATGGAGCTCGGGCACTCCATTATGTACACCCCGCCATGGACGGACCACGACCCGGCATCGATCCCCAATATTCGCAGAGGCAAGGCAATGTTGAAACCGCCCACGATGCCCATGGTCAGGGAATCGGGTATCTCGACACCGGGAGGGGCCATCTTCGATAAGGGTACCGGGGTCTCGACCTGTGTGAACATAAGAAGTTCGACGAAGCAGTCCTCCAATACATCCACAGGGAACGCGACGTAGCTTCCGGACCCTGCCCCGGACATAAGTTCCGTCATGAAGGCCCTGATGTTGAGGTAGAGCCATTCCATGAGGTCCGCCACGGCATCCCCAAGGGCGATGAAGGACAGTTCCAACCCGAACCCGCCGGACCCTGAAGCGTCCTCTATCTCGATATGGACGAACAGCCTGACATCGATGACGAGCTCCCTTATGACCGCAACGAGCCTTTCAACGAACAGGTCTATGGCCCTCTCCACAAGATGGATGACCATCTCGAAGGAGAGTGGGTAGAGGGAAGATGCCTCATCGTAAGCTTCCTTGAGGGAATCGAGGGCAATGGAAAAGATGAGGGATGATAGACCGAACGCGATGCTACCGCCGTTGGTCGCTCCCGGGGTCCCCTCCGTCCAACGGAGCACGCCGAAACCGTCCCTGTCCCTTGAGAGGGAACCGGACCTGACATCCTCGGTCATGATATCGTCCATCAATTCGCCGGAAGGCGACCTGAGAACGACCCGCAGCGCTCCGCTCAAGGGGGTGGGTCCGAGCCATCTGATGAGGTTCTCGCGGGACAGGCGCACCTCCTTGAACACACTCGGTCCGCCCCTGACCTCCCAAGAACAGACAGGGTCCCCATCCCCGTCCTGGAGCTCGACCGTGCATCCATGGACTGGCATGAGCCTAGGATCGTAGACCTCAACGGCCGTCAGGTTCCCATCCTGGAACCTGGCCTCGTTGAGATTGGGCGCCATCTCATCGGGCCTCATGTACCGTATCCTCAGTCCTGCATCTATCACCGCCTGTATCCCAAGAATGGGTATGGGGACCATTATCTCCACCCCCAGGCTTCCCTTCAATGATATATCGAGCGATCTGTACTCCTTGAGCGCCGGGCAGGCGAAGGAGAACCTGATGTCCCTTGGGGCCTTCAGGACCCCTTCTATGGAGACCATATGGGGCAGGCTCATCATGTAAGGGTCAAGAAGGGCCCTGATGTACAACGGCCCATTGTCGTACGTCACATTACCGAAGAACAGGACATCATGGCCTTCCCTGGTCATCAGGAAGGCGCCTTTGAGCCCTACGGACGGAACTGAGAAGACGACGCCCAGCAAGGTGCCGTTCTCTCCCATCAGGGCCTTCCTGTAGGATAGAAGGTCGATCCTTGCACCAGATATGGTTGTTCCAAGCTCGAGCTTATCTATGCCGAGCAGGTCAAGGGCCAGCGTGATGGTGCCCTCGACGCCGAGCTCCATCAGTTCGCTCAGTGCGTCCTTGACCGCCTCCCTCAGCGACCGTGAAAGGTCAAGGGTCACGTTGGATAGGACCTTGGCCATCTCCGCCATGTCCAGGTCCTTCCCCGATAATATGTCCCTGATGAGCGGAGGGACCTCGTTGAGGGACCCCAGGGTGCCCCCAAGGAGGTCTGTCGAACCGTTCAGGAGGACATCCAGCGCTTGACCGACGGCCTCCCCTGCGACATCGGTAACCTTGTCCAGGAGAGTACCAGTTCCCGTGTAGGCGCCCCCTTCCATCTCCCACGGGGATGAGACCTCTAGCGATAGTCCTATGTCAACGGGCAAGGACAGCTCGAGGACATGGCCGCTGCGGCCTTTTTCCCATAGAGAGAGCATGTAGTTCGCGGTGAAGAGGACCGAATACCCGGTCCTGTAAGCTGGAGCCTCCTCCTCAGGGTCGGTCGAGCGGAGCCCGTCCTCCGCCTCGACGGATGCGGTCCAATCATTGTCCCTGATGATCCTGGCCTCAAGGGAGATACCGTCCTTGGAAGGCCCGTTACCCCTGGGAACAGCTATTGATGAATTGGCCCCCGCGGGTGCAAGGACCCTGCTCCCAAAAATGGAAAGGCCTCCAAGGAAGCGCTCCTCCAACTCCCGGATGGTATCGTTCAAGAGCTCCCCTATCCATTCCTCGAGCATTTTCCTTGTGAAGGGCAGGATAGAAGGGCCCCTTGAACCGGACCTGTTCAATGTTCCGGTAAGGGCCGCTCGGACGACCCCGGGGTCCCTGCCGTCGCTACCCGTTCCAAGCTCCCTTGCCTTGACCGTATCGAAGCTCTCCCGTACGGCCTCTTTCAGGGCCTCAAGGAGCGGCCCGTAGCCGGGACCATCTCTACCTATTGTCATCCCCAGCTCGAGCAGTTCATGGTCATCATCCAGGACGATGGAGATGTCCTTAGAAGGACATTCCGTTATCTGGTCCCTGTGCCAGTAGATGATATCCTTTGAATCGAGACGGGATGAACGCGAGATGACCGAACCATGGGAGAGGAGGAGCGGCAGGGCCTTCGAATATGCGCTCTCCTCCTGTCCCTTTCGGTCCACCGATCTATCATATTCCTGCAGGAGCCCATCTGCCAGCCCCCTACCCAACGTGGACCTGTAAGCGCTCCTCTCCCCCGATATGTCCAGCCGGGTCATGGAATCGAGCACCTCCCCCGATAGCATCTCCACCAGAGAGCCCAGGGCATCCATGCTCAGGATGGCCGCAAGCGAGAAGGTCTGCTCCTCCGAATCCAGAGGTGGGATGGCATCCAAGGACCACCCGGTCCAGACCTCCTGCCAGAGCCCGCCACCATTCTCCGATAGAAAGGTAAGAAGGGAACTTATGGCCTCCTCAACACCCCCCCTTCCGAGCCTTATCAGCTCATCCTCGGTCACTTCGTCCCCGTCGGAGGGAGTGCTACCCATGAGTTCCATCAGTTCGATCTTCGATCCGTTGTCCCCCAGTATGTCATATGGTGTGAAACCAGGTTCAAGGCCCCCTACGGTGTATTCTAACAAGATCGTGTACTTATCGCATCTGTAACCCAGGAAAAGGTCGGAGGGGTCGTAGTAATCGGCCTTGGAATGCTGTGTCCCGTTGGCCGAGAGGTAGAACATGTCCTCGTCCCCAAGTGTCGAGAGATATACCTGGACCTCTCTTGCTAATGGCGGAAGGACCAGTTCCGGGTATCCATCTATCGGTAGACCCTCCCATGTGATCCCCCCTGAAAAGGAAGGTGCCATCATGAAACCTTGTTCCGGGACGCACAGACCTCCCTCCTCGAGCAGTCCGGTTATCATCGAATCGAGAGCTGCCTCGGACGATGCCAGGAGCTCTGTGCCGAAGAGCGTCCTTGTCGCAGAGTTGAAGCCATGAACGGCCAGGTCCATAAGGGCCGAGAGCCCTCCGGCGATCTCGAGCATTTCGTCCTCCCTGCCAGTATAGTTGAGGACCCGGAAAACGAGCGTTTCAAGGGCTGCGGTAAGGAACGGCCTGACCATCCTTTCCAGCGATGGTGCATTGGTGTCCGAGAACAAGCCCTCCGAGAGCAAGGCCACAAGGGAGGGGTCCATCGGCGTTTCGGAACGGGATATCAGCGATGTGAGGTCAGGCAGCTCATCTCCTGCACCGGGAGCCTTGGAGAAAAGCCCATCCGTCCTGTTCAGCAGTTCCCTATCGATGCATCCAAGGTGCCCTCTTGCCAGCAGACCCACGGACAGGTCGACGCAGGCGGCGACCTCCTCGTGCGTGAGGACCGGTCCCGGGACCTCTCCCGAAGGGGCATCCCCGTCCCTGCCATGTCCGAGGAGGGCCTTGGTCTGGGCAAGGGTCCCGAGCGTGTAGGAGACGGTCCTTGACAGCTCTCCGGTCCCCAATGCATCGGCGAACCTGTCCCCTCTGCTCCGGAGCAGGTCGACCGGTGAGAGCCTGCCTGTTTCGACATCGAGATGGTCTCTGATGATGAGGCCCCCGCCCGATGCCGATGCGATCAGTTCGACCGAGATGGATGTATTCACTCCCACCGATTCGGGCTTGGGAGCATACGACGAGGCCCCACCATCGATGCTATCGGTGATGTTCCCCCCTGAAGTTCCGGTCTCGGGTACCGCTCCCTCCATGTCCGCCATAACGGGCTTAGAGTCCACCTTGACCATCGAAGCCGTCCAACCAACCGATGGGTCCGTTCGGTTCAGGGCATTGAGCCTTTCGTTCAGCAGAACGACGAGCTCCCTGTCCATTTCCGATTCCACCAGCCCGTGGAGCCTGAGACCTTCGTTCCTTAGCACCATCGCTTCTGATGACCTCAAGCAGGACCCATGCAGGTCGATGATGGAAGGACGCAGGTCCCTCAGGAGATCGTCCATCGCGGCCTTTGTCCTTGATATCCATTCAAGTTCGGCGGACCGGGACTCATGTTCCCTTTGCATGCTGTATATGTAAGCTGCGAACGCGCCCGTCAGGAGCAGGAGCAGAATCGCCAGGTAGGCGAAGGCCTCCCTCCCCCACTTGTCGCGGCAGATACCGGTCCTTCTCAGAACACGACCTCCCTGTAGGATGCACCGCCCCTAACGAGCGGCAGAGCGACCGTCAAGGTCGTTACGTCATCGATCGAGGCGCATCTAACGACCGCAGAACCCTTGATGTTGAGGGTAATTCCCTCCTCGTGCCCGATCAGAACGAGACAGCCCAGTCCGTCAGGTGTACTGGCAAGCACTTCCAGCAACGGGGTGGGCACAACCTGAGGCATGCCTTCCAGCACGACGACCTCGGTCCCGGTCCATATGATGCAAAGCGGCAGCCCATCATCTGGGAGCTGTTGGACAAAGGGGCCTCTCCCATATTCCGCTTCGTACGACTGGATGCATGAAACGATGCATCCGGCCTGTAGAGCTCGGACCTCGAAGAGGTCCCTGTCCTTTCCCTGGTGATGTCCGATGGAGAGCGAGAAGGCCGTTATGAGCAGGGATGCCGAGATCAGCAGCATCAGGGACAGGTGCGTCTCCATCCCATCGCAGCTCAGGACCTTCCTCATTCCCCCACCTCGGTCCTGAAGACGGACAGCGTCCCGGACCTGACGACCCCATCCCTCAGGATGAGGACAGTCACCGAACGGACCGGGGAGCAGGGTCCAAGGCCTGTAGCGTTCCCAGAATACCTGCCGTCAGTGAAAAGGCACCTTGCGGACCATTCTCCGGTCGATAGGACGACGACCATATTCCCTTCGGTCCCAGACACCGGACGAACGGTGACATCACCCTCCTTGGGGGCTGATAGGACCCCGTCGTCATCCGGATCGAAACCTGACCAATCAAGAAGCGACCTTACATCCTCCGCTGTGACATCGCCCTCATTCAAAGAACTATCTTTTTCCATCATGCCAGACAGTAGCAGTGCCATTGATGCCGCAAGTACGATAGCGACCGCAAAGCCTATGAGGTCCGCCTGGGGAGATAGGGACCCTACGCACTCATTCCCCATCGGCAGGATATACCTCGGAGATATTATAAAATGTTCCGCAGGGAAACGAACAATGCCGGAGCAGCCCCCTCAAAGGTCATAAACTCGAAGTTACGGCCTCGTACATCTTACCCAGTATCACCAGGGTCGCCGTGTAATGGGAGCAGTTCCCGTCTTCGTCCTCCTCCTCCGTTATCGGCTCCACACCGCCCTCCACGAAGACCCATTCGCAAATCGCGCAGGAATCGAGCTTCAGCTTGCCGATGGACGATCTAATGAGCTCGCCGCCACAGCCAGGACATGTTTCTGAAACAGGATGGCTGCGACCCTTGGATAGTACCTCTTTGATAAGGGCGTGATCGATCTGGAACCCAAGGCCGCCGCAGATCGAACACCTGTAAAGAGGGACCTCCCCGTAGATCCATACCTCAAGGTGCTTACCGCAGAGAGGGCATTTCATGTCGGGGGAAGAAAGGACCCTGGAGATGCATTCCTCGGTCGTCAAACAGCTCACCGGAGATACATCATCGAACAATGTGAATATGACGATGATACCTATCATGTCAGGCACATTCGTCCATCCTACCTCCTACCCTATAAATACCATATCGGGTCTTTCAGACCGTGGAGCAAAAGGACGGATACATGGTCCATCCCCTCATCAAGGAAGGGGCTATCACGTCCAGGGACTACCAGGTAAGTATAGCAAGGACCGCCCTTTCAAGGTCGACCCTTGTCGTGCTCCCTACCGGTCTGGGGAAGACCATAATCGCCCTCTTCCTCATGGCAGAGAGGTTGATGGACCCTCGTTCAAGGGTCCTAATGATGGCCCCCACAAAGCCGTTGGTGGAGCAGCACCGCTCCTTCCTTTCCGAGATGCTCCCGGGTCTTACGACCTGCATGTTGACGGGAGAGATCCCGCCCGAGAGGAGGAAAGAGGAGTACTTGACGAACCGTATCGTGGTCACAACGCCTCAGGTGGTGAAGAACGATCTGATCTCCGGTGAGCTCGATATATCGCTGTTCCCCACTCTCGTGGTGGATGAGGCCCACAGGGCGGTGGGGGACTACCCGTACCCGTTCATTGCAGAGGCCTTCTACGGGAAGCACCCTGACGGCATCCTCCTTGGGCTCACCGCTTCGCCGGGACATGACCCCTCGAGGATCCACGAGGTCTGCCGTAACCTGGGGATAGAGAACATAGAGGTGAGGGTGGACTCGGACCCCGATGTCAGACCTTACGTCCAGGACCTGGACGTCACAACGGTCAAGGTGGAGGTCTCACAGGGGATGCGGTCCGTCATCCAGATGCTTGAGCGGATGTTCCTGGAGCGGATATCCAAGCTCCAGCGGATGGGGGTCCTCAGAAAGGGCTCGGTCACAAGCGTCAAAGAGCTCATAGTGGCCGCCCACAGGATCCAGGAGATGATAGTCAGGGCCCCCAAGGAGAGCGGGGCCTACTACCAGGCAATGTCGGTCCAGGCACAGGCCATGAAGGTCGCTCACGCCCTGGAGCTGGCCGAGACCCAGGGTTCCGAGGCGCTCTACCAGTACATGGACAGATTGCTCAAGGAATCCGCCCATGATAACTGCTCGAAGGCAACGAGATCGGTCGTGTCTGACCAGGTGTTCGGTTTGGTCCTCAATAAGGTAGGGGCGCTAAGGAGCGAACCCCACCCAAAGCTCGACGCAATGGTCAGGTTCATAAGACAGCGGCTCAGGGAGGACCCCGCCTCAAGGATCATAGCGTTCACCCA
>JBFYMY010000138.1:0-3313 GCA_041304645.1 Thermoplasmatales archaeon | reverse complement strand
CCTCGTCCCGGACATTCAGACCCCTGCCGTTGCGGAACAGACGAATCCCTTCGTCACCAGTGATGGGACATATCACCGATATGCATGGGTCCAGGGTGATAGTTTCCAGACAATAGCGAATGACCAGTGGACCGATATCCTTGTCAAGGGAGTGAACATAGGAATGGCCAAGCCCGGTCATTTCCCCGGTGAGGCCGCCATCACCTATGATGAATACCTCAGATGGTTCGACCAGATAGGGGAGATGAACGCCAATGCCGTGAGGACCTATTCCATCCACCCGCCCCAGTTCTACAGAGCGTTAAGGGACCATAATGAGATGCATCCGGACAGCACCCTTTTCCTTTTCCAGGGGATATATGCGAACGAATGCGTACTTGGGAATGCCGGGAATGCCTTCGATCCGGTCCTTACAAGGAACATGAGGTCCAGTATAGAGAATACCATGGACGCTATCCATGGGAGCCTCCGTTCCATGGGGACACATGAAATCCCCAAGGGCGATTACGGTACGGACGTGTCCTGTTATGTTCTGGGATTGATACTCGGTCAGGAGTGGGACCCTTCTTTCGTTAAGAGGACCGATACTGCTCATGCGGGCATGGAGGACCTTACAGGCTCTTACATCATGACGAGCAACGGCTCACCTTTCGAGATATGGCTTGGGGGAATGCTCGAACATATGGCATCCTCCGGCTCGACCAGGTACTCGTTCCAGGCCCCGCTGAGCTTCGTGAACTATCAGGCCCTTGACAAGCTGGACCATCCGTTGGAACCGGTCAGGAGCAATGACCTCGTCTCCGTTGACCCGGACCACATCCTGGCAAGCTATGCGTTCAAGGCCGGCCTCTTCGCGACCTTCCATGCCTACCCCTACTACCCGGACTTCATGAACCTGGAATACGGCCAAGACCAGCTCGGGACCGAAGGAAAGGACAAGAGCAGCTATGCTGCCTATCTCAAGGACATGAGGTCCCATCACACGACCCCCATCCTTGTTGGTGAGTTCGGACTGCCAACATCGAAAGGGCTCGCCGCAAGGAACGTCGATGGCATGGACCAGGGCGCCCTAACGGAGGAAGAGCAGGGCCGGTTCCTCGCGGATATGTTCTCGTCCATGGTCGATGAGGGGCTCATGGGCGGGATAGTGTTCTCCTGGCAGGACGAATGGTTCAAGACGACCTGGAACGTCAGGAGCGCTGTTGACACAGAGGGCAAACCTGACTGGTTCGATCCACTGAACTGCGAGGAGAACTATGGTCTGCTTAGCTTCTCTCCGGGAGCTATGCATGGCATAGCAATTGACGGTAACATGGATGATTGGACCGCACTTGGGTCGTCACCGGTATCTAACGAAGCAGGTCGGACCGGGCCTTCATTGATAATGACAAGCGACGAGGGGTACCTCTACATCAGGATCGACCTGGGAGAACTTGCCGGGTACGATGTCAGATTGCTCCTTGATACCCTGCCGGACCATGGTATCGGTACGCTAGGGTCATGGACCTCCGGAAGCGAGGGGATGGAGTTCATGGTGGATATCCCCGGGGAAGGTCCCGCCTCCCTGTTCGTTGACAGCTCCTACAATGTCCTGAACCCTGCTTCATTGGGCACTGAGGACGGTTTCGTTCCTCTTGAGATGGTAACCTTTTGTGAGCATATCGGACCAAGCACTGGTGATGCGGCCCTCATTGGGACGTTTGGGGCAGGGGACCTTGTAAAGGGGACCTCAGACAGCGCCCAGGGACAGATGCAGCTCTATGACATCTGCACATCTGCAGATGGAAGTTCATTGGAGCTCAGGCTGCCATGGGGGATGTTGAACTTCAGGGACCCTAGCAAAAAGGTAGTTGTCGGCGATGTCCTGAACGATGGCCCTCAGGCCTCGGTCATGATAGACGGAATATCCGTCCAGGCATTGGTTCTTGCTGAGGGACAGGATGGCGGTGATGATGCCAGTATCACAGCTTCGAACGGAGCATATCATACCTGGGACACATGGGATGCACCGACATACCATGAGAGGCTGAAAGGTTCCTACCGGATCATGATGGAGGCATTCGCAGCGATATGATCGCTCCAATGATGGGTTGATGGAGGAATGAACGCATGGACCCTGACCGCATTGACAGGTCCTCTGTCAATTCAAGCAAGATAAGCGAGACCATCTCATGGCTGGAGAGGGAGAGGAAGAATGGGTCCAGTAAGACCGTCGAACAGGACCCATGGCTCTGTCCGAGCGAGATGAGCGGACCGCTCAAAGCGTTCATAAGGGACAATGGTAAGGCCCTTTCGAAAGGAAAGCTGGTCCTGGTTTCGGTCAAGGACATGAAAAATAGGATGCAGCCTGCAATTCCCGATGAAGGACCATTGAACGGCATATCCGAAAATGAGGTCAACGATGATGGGCGAACAAAGGTAGGGTGCGATGGGAACGGACCTGCCAGTGACCAGAGTGACCTCATAGCACTTCTGAGGTCCCGAACGCCAATAGACGGAAAGATGGTGGAAATGGATGTCAAAGGGAAGGATGGACCCATCTATCTGATGGTATCCTGTCTGCCCCTGCCGGAGAAGGATGGTCCGCCTGGAGAGATGCTCATCCTTACCATGGACGTTACGGAGATGAAAAACGAACTTGACAGGACCCGCAGGTCCCTCAAGGTAAGGGATCACACTTTGGAAATGTCGAAGAAGGAGCTTGAGGCGGCCATTGCCAGGTCCGAGCTCCTCAAAGAGCTCAATGATATCGCAGGAAGCCTGATGGGGGCCGGGACCTTCATCATGGATACCGGTTCGGGACGCATCATGGGATCCGAGGTTTTCAACTCCATTGTCGGCCTTCGGAAGGGTGAAAGGTCCGATCTGGGCTCATTCATAGAGGGCGTTCATGAAGAGGACAGGAACAATGTCCGTTCTTTCCTGCTCGGTCCTCATGGCGGACCGACCTCTCGATGTATCGAGTTCAGGTCCCACAACCACGGAAAGACCGTGGAAAAGGTCTTCTCTATGAGAACGGCCTCCAGAGGGTCAAACTATAGCAACGTAACGGTCATGGGTGTCATAATGGACATCACCTCCGCTGGTACTGAATGCAAGAATGTCAAGGAAAATGCATGCGATGATGTTCTGGACCAATGCTCCATGTTCGACAGGGAGAGAAGGATGATAGAGCTCAAGGAAGAGGTTAACGTGCTCATGAGGGAACTGGGAAGACCAGAGAAGTATCCCAGTGACAGGGTTTGATAATGGATAGAAAAGGTTTATATCTCAATATGGACCATTTTTTTTATTGGTGTCCAGCAGATCTTCC
>JBFYMY010000137.1:0-7051 GCA_041304645.1 Thermoplasmatales archaeon | reverse complement strand
ATATCTTCCTCATCGAAGAGGAGCTGCCTCTGGAGGTTGTCCGGCTCGACGACGTCGCGGTCCACCACTGTCAGGTGGCCAACGCCGGACCTGGCAAGGGCATTGGCTATGACAGAGCCGGTGGCACCGCATCCTATGACCGTCACCTTGCTGTCCAGCAATCTCACCTGACCATCCCTTCCGACGTCCTTGAGGATGAGCTGTCTGCGGTAGCGGTCGAGGTCCTTTTCCATAACGGACACTGATAATGGATAGGGATTAGATATTGATGGCGGTCCGAGTGTCCTTCCCTGACCGAATGAGACCATATAATAACAATTGTTATATAACAGATGTTATATTACTTGTATCGATGCCCCGAAAGGAGAACATCACCAAGGGTATGGTACTCGAGACAGCACTCGCCATCGTCAAGGACGAGGGGATCGCCGAGCTCACGGCCAGGAGGATCGCAAAGCGGTTGAAATGCTCTACGATCCCGATCTACTCCCAGTTCGGATCGATGGGGAGGCTCGAGGAGGAGGTCCTGGTGACGGCCTCAGCTTTCCTCCTCGAATATTCGAGGAAACCTTACAGTCCCCATCCGTTCCTCAACATGGGGATCGGGATGATCCTCTTCTCGAGGGACAACCCCAATCTCTTCTCGGCGATCTTCTCAGGCTCCGACCGCGCCCGGAGGATGGCGGAGGGTATCCGGTCCTCGTTCAAGGACGGGCTCCTCTCCGTGGAGGATTTCAAGCGTTTCTCCCCGGAACAGCTCGACGGAATGCTCGACATGACCATGGTATTCATCATGGGGCTAGGAACGATGGCATCCTCGGGACTGCTAACGGATCCATCCGAGGGGAACGTTGTCAGGATGGTCGATGAGGCGGGGGATGCCGTTATCAACCACTCCATCAGGAAGGCCCTTGGAATGGACTCCTACGCCGGGGTCGTATTCAGGGAATATCAGATGATGAACGATCCGAAGAGGGGGGCATAGCATGGCATCGAACAGGATGGTGACCTTGGACATAGTAAGGGGCCTCTGCATCATGGGGATGGTCGGCGTCCACATCTTCCGCAGGACCTACGACCTCACATGGCTGGGGACGGAGGCGATGGCCGACAGATCGATGCTGCACCTCGTCACGCTCTTCCTCATCGCCTACATAGGGGGGATGGCGGGACTCTTCCTCATGGTGTCAACGGTGTCGCATACGTTGTCGATCAGGGAGCAGCTAAGGGTAGGGAAACCTCTAAGCGGAGTGATCGCCAAACAGATGATGTCGGGTTTTTTACTGCTCGCTTTCGCTTTCCTGGTAGAGTCTGTGCTCGGCCAGCACGGATTCTTCGGAAGGATGGCATACACCCCGCTCGTCGGGGACATGAGCTTCGGGGGATCGATCGTCCAAAACTCCGAGGTGATATTGTACAGGGGTTTCCACTTCATGACGCTGCATACGATCGCCTGGGCGGTCATCGTGAACTCCGTGATCCAGTGGTTCCTCCTCCGAAAGGGCGGCGTCGATAAGGTCTCGAGGAACGTCAAGGTCTATCTGGGCCTCATCGTTGGTGTGATCGTCCTTTCGCCTGTCATGTGGGCATTCGCCTCATGGGTGGTGCCCGGATATCCGTTCGCGACGTACCCCGGCACCGACAGGATGGTGCAGTATCCGCTTGAGGGAGTCTCAACGTTCGTCGATCACGTCGTATTGTTCGCATTGGGTCCGCTGGCAGGACAGACGGAGCCCCTGTTCCCGTTCATGTTCATCTCGTTCATCGGAGCCATCGTGGGGCTCTATCTATCCATGGACAGGCCTCCGAAGTACCTGCCCCACATTGGCATGAAGATCGGAGGCGCGATGCTCTTCATCGGATTGTTCGGAATGGTCCTCATGCTCGCGACCGGACTCGATTCGATCGATAACATCATGGTAGATCCCTACGGGATCCTCAGGATGAACATTTGGCTCCCCCTGCTACTCTTCACGACCGGAGGCCAGCTTTTCTTCCTCATGATGCTCATCAGGATGATAGAATACAGGAACATCTCCGAGAAAGCGGCCCAGAGGACGGTCATGATAAGGAGGTTCGCGGTCGTCTCGCTGACCGTTTACACGTTCCAATGGATGGATGCTTTGGTCCTGCATCTCATGAGCCATATCCCGGGGGTATCCGTCTTCAATGGAAAGGACGACTTCTTCTGGGCCATCATCTCCGTGATAGCGGTGCTCGCCTCCTGGAACGTTCTGTTGAAGCTTTGGGAGAAGGCCGATTTCAGGGGGTCCGCCGAGTGGGCTCTCGCGGTCGTTTTGGTCCAGACCAATAACATCCTCAAGAGTGGAAAGGGTGTATCGCAGAGGGCGAAATGGTACCTCGTGCCCAAGCTCAACGTTCTGAGAAATGAGGACAACATCAAATGGATGGACCTAAAACCCGCGAGCCTGACAGGTCCGGACAAGGAACGTGACTCCAGGATGTCGTACTGGCTATCCCTTGTCGGATTGGTGTTCATCCCATTCCTGATCCCGGCATACTTTTTGGCCAGGAGTGCGATCGGTTCCGAAGGCCCGAACAGGTTCAATGCGCTTTCCATGAGGATATCGAGAATCGGTATGGGCTGGGCATCCATGGTCGTGTTCTACCTGTCCCAGGTGAGGGGATTCGTTCTTGGGGGCTGAGCATGGTCGGGGCGATGCAGAAGAAAGCCCTAAGGGACCTCGCCAAGAAGAAGGCGAGGACCATTTTCACCGTGCTCACCATAGCGCTCGGCGTGATGAGCGTGTCGTTGTTCGCCGTGGACCCGATGGCGAACTCGGTGATGGCGGACCAGGTGGAGAAGGAGAACCTGCACAACCTCGTGATCCGTTTCGAGAACACGGAATTGGGGCCTAGCGAGCTCTCCGACCTCTCTTGTATAAAGAACGTCGAAGGCCTTTCGGCCTTCAAGCTGTACTTCACAAAGTTCTACTCGGGAGAGAGGAAGGAGGATGCCCTCTTCGTCGGGATCCCGGACCCGACCGATCAGAACGTTGACAAGATAAGATTGGGCCGCGGGTCATGGCCTTCTTCGGGGCAGGTCCTCACCGAAGGAGTGAATTCACAATTGGGAACGTACGACGGCGATGCGGGGGATGAGCTCAGAGCACTCGATGCGAACGGGATCGAGAGGACGCTTTCGATCTCTGGGGTGGGTAGGAGCCTTGCCCACGGGAAGACCCTCTACGACGCCGAAGGCTATGCGGTCTTCTACGGGACGATGGCCGTGATCTCCCAGATGTCGAACTCGACGGGATACAACTATCTGGCGTTCACGCTAAGGGACATGAGCGATGATGCTGTGGATCGGACCATCGAGGATATCCGATCGTACCTCACGAACAATACCGGGGTAGTCGCCTTTTCTACACTACCTGAGATCAGGCAGGAGGGGGAGTACCCGGGCTTCGGTTTCCTGGACATGTTCCTGACGATCATGTACATCCTGACCATCCTTGCGATCGCCGCGTCGATGGTATTGATATCGAACACGATGAACACGGTGGTGATGGAGCAAAGACGGGAGATCGCCATGCTGAAGGCGGTCGGAGCGACGAAGGTGCGGATATTCGGAGCCTATATGGCCTCGGCGTTGGTCATGGCAGTCATCGGATCGTTCATAGGGGCGTTCCTCGGGATCCTCGTCTCCTTCGGCCTGTTGTCGTACTTCGGAGGTCTGATGGGATTCACGGCGGCCTTTTCTGTTCACCTCCCGACGGTCCTCATCAGCATCGCTTTAGGGACGGTCTTCGTCATCGTGGCCTCGGTCCCGGCGTTGTTGAAGGCGATGTGGGTGCCTGTCCGGGAGGGCATGGAGGACAAGGGGATCGCATCGAACTACGGAGGACCGATCGACCGGCTCCTCATGTCGCCTCCTCTATTGCCCCGGACCGTGAAGATGGGTATCCGTAACGCGGCCAAGAGGAAGGGTCGGTCGCTGTCCTCGGTGGTCCAGATCGCGATCGCCGTGGCGGTGTTTACTGGACTGGTCGCGTTCGGCCGATCGCTAGGCCAGGAGCTGTCGAGGACGATAGACAATATGGATTATGATATTGACGTCGTTGCCCAATCCGGGGGGGCAAGCGATCTGAACCACACTTTCATCCATGAAGTGTCAATGGTCCAGGGGATCGATGTCGCTGAGCCATATGTCGAGACGATGTTCGAGCTCGAAGATATGACGGTATACTCAAGGGGTTATCTGTCCGATACCCAGGTCAAGAGGATAGACCTCACCCTTGAGAAGGGAAGATGGTTCGATGGAACAGAGTATGGTGCAAAGGACCGCGTCGCCGTCCTCGGCAAACAACTGGCCACCCTCATGGGGATAGGTCTTGGGGAAGAGCTTGAGATAAGGACCGCAACTGGTACGGAGACGCTTAAGGTCATAGGTATAGATTCCGACTTCTATTACGCCGGCAGGATAATCTATCTCCCGATGTCAACGGTCCAGGACATGCTCCTGATGAACGACACAGTCACCGGAATGTACCTGAAGACGTCCTCGAGCGATCATGGGGAGATCGACCGCATCTCCGTTGAGGCAGAGGACCTGCTCCTCTCCAAAGGGTGCCCCGTGAAGACGGACGTATTCTACAAGGACAAGGAAACCACATTGAACCAGAACCAGGGGATCGTCGACGCGATAACCTATGTGAGCGGGATGATAGTAATCATATCCATGGTAGGGCTCGTGAGCAATATCACGCTCAACATCCTGGACAGGACCAAGGAGATAGGGATACTGCGGTGCATAGGGGGCGTTTCCTTGAGCATAAGGACCATATTCACGACGGAGGCGGTGTTCCTCTCCATCATAGGTTGGGCTTTAGGGATACCGTTCGGGTACATTATTGCACGTTTCGTCTCCTTCATGCTGGTCCAGATGCTCGATTGGGAGATATCTATAGTCTTCCCCGTCGGAATGGTCTTGATGTCACTGGCCCTTGTCATAGCCGCATCCGTTCTGATAGCACAGTTACCCATATTGAGGGCTACGAGGATGAGGCCCGGTGATGCACTGAGGTATGAATAGGGATGATACCAGCACCCCTCTCCATTGAGGTGAAAGATGGAAATATCACCATGTGATGGCCGATATGTCTGACAGCAGGAAGATGAAAGTAGATGCCGGGAACCGATGATAGGGCCATCAAGGACAGAGCTGACCGTGAGGGTGGACGGGCCAGTCCGAGCGCTCTCCAGCTTCTCGTCTTCTCTTCTATCATAACCACGATCACCCTCATCTTCTTCATTTACGTCGGGGTGATCGCATCGCTCACCTTCAGCCCCGACAATTCGGTCCATTGGCCCTACCTTGCGGCCGCTGTCCTCTTGACACTCTTCATCATGGTCTCCCAGATAATATCGCACATGGACCATAGGGCATACATCAGGCCCCTATACCTCGCATCCTCGGTCCTGATGGGGGCCTTCGCCTACATGGTAATGGCATCCGTGATAGTGCCCCCTCTTCTGGTCCCCGCGTACCTGCTGGACACCAGCATCCTCTGGTCCGCCCTCCGTATCCTCTTTGCTTCGGTCGTCCTTGTACCCGTAGCATGGGGGCTCATCGAGGCCCGTATACTGAGGACGAGACGGTTCCGTGTCCCGCTGACAGGCCTGAAGAAGGCCGTAAAGGTCGCAATGGTGTCTGACATCCATCTGGGGCTGCTTGTTGGCCGGAGGAGGCTCGAAAAGGTCCTATCGGTCATAGAAGGGTATGGCCCCGATATGGTAATGGTCGTAGGGGACCTCTATGATACTAACCCGAGGTACAATTCCCGTTTCAGGCCCCTTCTCAAGAGGATGTCCTCAATGGCCCCCACCTTTGCTGTGTTCGGCAACCACGAGTACTTCAACGGCACCGAAGCGATAGGGAAGGAGCTCAGCGAACTGGGGTTCAATGTCCTCAGGGGCCGGGCAGTGAAGGACCCAAAGACCGGTATCAATGTGGTCGGGATCGATGATCCCTCGTTCTTCGGTTCCGGAGAGGTCAGGAAGGAACAGCTCCTGTCATTGCTGAGGAATGTTCCGGAAGGTGAGCCCCTCATCCTGCTCGACCATCAGCCCCTGCTCTTCAGTGCCGCAAAGTCCGTCAGACCGCTCCTTCAGCTCTCCGGCCATACGCATGCAGGACAGATCTGGCCCGCATCCTTCATCACGAAACGCATCTACAAGGACGGCCACAGGGGGCTCAGCAGGGAGGGCGCCTCCACCCTGTTCGTATGTGTCGGGACCGGTACCTGGGGCCCGCCCATGAGGGTCCTGGCCCCACCGGAAATGGCCCTCTTCGAACTGCTCCCGGCATGAAGACGGACGCTTCAGGCGATCCCATCATTGTCGCTATCTGGGATGCGGCCGTCTGTGGAGTCCCCGTTACCGGATTCCACTCCGTCTATGAGCATGTCGTTGTCCGAATCCCAGTCGTTGGGATCGAGCCCCAGGACGAACTCCATGGGGTCCCAGAGCCCGTCCCCGTCGGTATCGGGGTTGAAAGGGTCAGTCCCCCGGAGGTATTCCTCCCTGTCCAGGAGCCCATCGCCGTCGGAGTCCTTGTTGTCGGGAGGGACAGGAGGGCCAGGATATGGCGCTGGTGGGGTAGGGTTCCCGCTGCCTCCAGAGGTCCCGTCGTTGTCCGAGTCGTCCAGTCTGCCGTCAGTGGAGTCCCCCGAGCCCATCTCCACACCGTCTATGAGGCCGTCGTTGTCGGTGTCCCAGTCGTTGGGGTCGAGACCTATGGAGAACTCATTTGGGTCCCAGAGGCCATCGCCGTCGGTATCGGGGTTGAACGGGTCCGTTCCTCTTAGGTACTCGTCCTTGTCAAGAAGCCCATCGTGGTCGCTGTCCTTGTTGTCGTCCGGGACCGGTGGTCCCGGGTTGGGGACAGGTGGGGATGGTATTCCTGGTTCTATTGGTATAATAGTCCCAAAGACCCATGGGTATTCGTCGTCAGGGTCCAGTATGCCGTCCCCGTCCGTATCCGCATTGTTGGGGTCGGTCGGGATGTATATGGGCTGCCCCGTCT
>JBFYMY010000136.1:0-5306 GCA_041304645.1 Thermoplasmatales archaeon | reverse complement strand
CCATTCCCGTCCCCCATTTATATAACGGACAACGGATACACCCACGGTGCAACGGATGATCCTCCATTCTACCTGGTACGGCACTTTCGTATTGGCCCCGACCGCAGAAGGCTTCAAGGTATTGGAGGCTAGACCTGCCCCTGCGGACCCATCCGACCTGGCATCGGAGCTTATGATGGTCTCCCGCGGGGAAGCGCTCCCGAGGGAGGTCGAGCTTGCTTCAAAGCACCCCATAGACGCCATTACCGACAGGAGGCTGCTAAGGGTCGTATCGAATGCCAGTGTCGTTGATGGAAGGGAGCTTCCTGTACCCGGTCCGGAAGGACTGGGTCTCAACATGCAGACCCTTGCCGAGGCATCGAGGCTCATGGCATCCATCAAGATGAGCGATGGGCCCAAGGACCGGAACGTCCTTTCCATGGTCGGAGCCATCAATGACATAGACAGCTCCCTGAACCTGGTCAAGGAGAGGATAGCCGAATGGATGGCGAAGTACTGGGCAGGTTCGGAGAACCTTGTCGAGAACAGGTCCTTCCTCGAGGCCATGAGGGATGACCCGGACCTCTCGACCGTACATGAGAGGCTTTCCTCATTGGACCCCGCAGTTGTCCAGGGGCTGGAACCGCCCGGGGAGGTCGCAGCCGACCTTGGAGGGATATCGCCCCTGTGCACCCTTGTCCTGTCCCTCTCCGAGGCAAGGGATAGGATGGAGACATACATAGGCACCGAGATGCAGCTGGTGGCACCCAGCCTTGCCGAGGTAGTCGGTCCTCTGATAGGGGCCAGATTGATCCATTCCGCCGGTGGTCTCCTTAGGCTCTCAAGGCTCCCTGCATCCACTGTGCAGGTCCTGGGCGCAGAGAAGATGTTCTTCAAGTTCCTTAAAGAGGGAGGCAAGCCCCCGAAGCACGGAGTGCTGTTCCAGCACCCATGGGTCCATTCCCTCCCTGCCCAGAAGAGGGGCAGGATGGCCCGCTCACTCGCCTCAGCAGCATCTATAGCCGCAAGGCTCGATGCCAACGGCGGGTCAGGTGTGACCGGGATCAAGGCGCGCCTTGAGCGGAGGGCTGCCGAGATAAAGACCACCGATAAGAAGAAGGCCCTCCACGGTGGCAGGCAGCCTCCCTTCAGGGAGGGCTGGTGGGCCGATCGGTCCGACAGGGATAGAAGGCCCGATCCGGGTCGTTCCAACAAACGACGCTGGAAATGACCCGCCAGGCCATCAGCTTTTAACCGCCTCTCTGCTGCTCGACTATGTCCATCATCAGTGCTGCGGTCACAACGAGCCTCTTATCGACCTTACCCCCCTGATGGATGTGGAGGTACCATGTATCCCCGATTATCTGGAACTTCTGCTTGGCCTCGGCAATGACGGTCCCGTTGCTCGTGAACGTATAGGTCTTGGGGATGAACCTCAGGATAGAGATGAGCCGCCTCATCACGGCCAGGAAACCGCCCTTCTCCTCGACCCTGCCGATCTCGTTCCTCTCCTTATCGAAGATCTTCCATGTGTCCCTTATGATCGATACAAGGGCCTTCCGACCAACGAATCCCACCCTTTCCCCTTTTGGGTCGGACACTGCGAAGGTCCCCGCGAAATCAAGTATCTGTTCCTGCCTTATGAGGAGGAGCTCTTCCTTCATGCTCTCGTCGGTATAGATGCGGATGTCCTCTTTCAGCTTGAACGCTTTCTGATGACAGAACCCTATCCGGCCTCCGTTACCATCCTCTATGAAGTACTTCCTACCTATGGCCAGCACTTTCTGCTTGATAACGTATGAATCATTGTCCCATATCCCCATATGTCAAACCCCCGTTCATCGAATGCATTGTGATTATTAAAACGATTCGTCGGTCCGCCTTATCAAGGTTTTATACTGGCCGGTCCTTTCACCAGCAGATGATGGACCTTCCTGAGAAGCTTCACGACGGCGTCAAGAAAGCCCTGGAGCTTTGGGGAATAGAGACCCTCTACCCCCCACAGAAGGATGCACTGGGACCCATAGCCGAGGGTGAGAACCTTGTTGCAGCGGTCCCCACGGCTGCCGGCAAGTCCCTCATCGCATACATTGCCATAATAAACAAGGTCCTCCGGGGGGGGAAGGCCCTCTACATAGTCCCTCTGAGGGCTCTTGCATCCGAGAAGTTCGAGGACCTAAAGGAACTGCGGGAGCTCGGCATCAAGGTCGCCCTCTCGTACGGGGATTACGATGAGGAGGATACCAGGCTCGAAAGGTTCGATGTGGTCGTTGCAACATCGGAGAAGGCGGATTCGCTCCTGAGGCACCGCTCGAAATGGCTCATGGACCTCCGCGTCATCGTTGCGGACGAGGTGCATCTCATCAACGATGCGGGCAGGGGGCCGACCCTGGAGGTCATAATGACCAGGTTCAGGCAGCTCAACCCCAAGGCGCAGCTCATATGTCTATCGGCCACCATAGGGAACGCCGCCGAGATAGCGAACTGGCTCGGGGCCAGATTGGTCCAGTCGGATTTCAGGCCCGTATCGCTCTCTGAAGGGGTGCTCTTCGAGGACGAAGCCCTCTACTCCGATATGAGGAAGCATCACTTCGAGCCCGAGACAGGGAATGCGCTCACCGATGCCGTCCTGGACGTTGTCAAGGGGGACGGGCAGGTCCTTGTGTTCGTGAACACAAGGCGCAGCGCGGAATCATCGGCGGTCGAGATGGCGAAGGTACTTGTCCAGAGATTGAACGAAAAGGAGCTATCGCTCGCCGCAGAGGTCAGCGACGCTCTTGGACCTGCCGAGGCCAAGATGCTCAAGAACCTGAAGAAGGCCGTTTCTGGAGGGGCCGCCTTCCATCATGCGGGGCTGTCGAACGAGCAGAGGTCATTGGTCGAGAGGTCTTTCAAAGGACGGAAGCTCAAGGCGCTCTTTGCCACACCGACGCTAGCGGCCGGTATCAACCTTCCTGCGAGAACGGTCATAGTCAGGGACTGGACCCGTTACGAGGCTTGGAACCCCGCCGCCCCAATACCTGTTCTCGAGATCAAGCAGATGTTCGGCAGGGCCGGCAGGCCCCGCTATGATAAGGTGGGCGAGGCATTGATACTTGCAAGGAAGGAGGAGGAGCGGGACTTCCTTTTGGATAGGTACGTCTGGGGGAAGCCTGAGGAGGTCTTGCCCAAGCTGGGCTCGAGGCCGGCTCTGAGGATGCACCTTCTATCGTCGTTCGCAACCAACTATGTCAGGGACATAGACGAGCTCTGGGAGTTCATGGGGAGGACCTTCTACGCCTACCAGAACGATACCTGGAAGATATCGACCGAGGTGGAGGGGGTCCTCGAGTTCCTTGTGGAGGAAGGGTTCCTCAGAAGGGACGGGAAGGCCATGGAGGCGACAGACCTCGGAAAGAGGGTGGCACGGCTCTACATAGACCCGCTCTCCGCAGTTGTTATGAAAAACGCGTTGAACAGTGGAAAGGGGGCCCCTACACCGTTCTCATTGCTTCAGGTCATATGCTCGACCCCGGACCTGCCCCCGCTCATCGTGAGGGGCAAGGACTACGAGAAGGTCCTTGCCTACATGGAGTCAAAGAAGGACGAGCTTCTGATCGGCATACCGGAGGAGGGGGCCGAGTACGAATGGTTCCTGTCCTCCGTGAAAACGGCCATGTTCCTTCTGGAATGGATAGGCGAGACCGGGTACGAAGCGTCCGAGGAAAGGATAGAGACCCTCTTCAACCTTGGTCCGGGGGATATAAGGAACAAGGTTGAGACCGCTGTGTGGCTTCTATTCTCTATGAGGGAGCTGGCCCGATTGTTCTCCAGCAGCATGGTCAAGCCCATAGACGAGCTTGCGCTCCGCGTCGAGAACGGCATCAGGCCCGAACTGATATCACTGGTATCGATGAAAGGCATAGGGAGGGTCCGCGCAAGGAGGCTCTTCGATGCGGGGATAAAAGGTCCGGACGATATCAGGAAAGCGTCCATCCAGCAGCTCTCGTCAATAGAGGGCTTCGGGAGACAGCTCGCTCTGAAGATCCAGAACGCTGTATCGACCGGTACTGAGGTCCTTGAGGAGAAGGAGGAGGAGGTCAAGAAACAGAGGAACCTCCTGGACTTCAGCGATTGAGGTCCATTGTAATGAGGGAGGGCGATGAAGAGAGATTTATAGGCCATGATGGATTGGAGGGGGATGGTCGTTGGGAAAGCGCGTTCGCTCCTGAAGAGGGCGTTCAGGTTCTACGCCCCGGTCATGAGCGTGATGCTCGGTGCTGGTTTCCTGGCCTTATTTGCCACCTTTTCGGAGACCGATGTACAGGCCTCCGTGTTCACGGCCAGCGAGGACGCAGGGACAGCGGGACAGGCCGGTGCTGGATTGGGCAATACCCTGCTCTTCATCATCCCGGCCATACTGGGGAGCTTCGGGATAGTGGCCATCATCAAGCTCGGGAAGAGGCGGCTATTGAAGACGCTCTTCAGAGGGGCACTTACACTGACGACGGGGATCATACTCTCGTTCTTCCTCTACAAGATGAGCGAGACATTCTCGGAGAGGGTCTGGTATGCCCTCTACAACCCCTGGGGTCCTGACCTCGTTTCGGTCTCCATCTCAGACCTTGACATGATCATGTTCCTTGTCTGCGGGCTCATGTTCGGTTACATAGCGACATCGATGGTGTTCTCCTACAGGTTCAAGAGGAAGGAGAGGAACGCGGCCTTAATAGTCGTCTCGGCCCTGATGGGGGCGTTCATGGCCGTCATATTGCCGACATGGACCGTTGTCCTCCTCCTCATAGGACTGGCCCTCTGGGACATCTATGCCGTCTTCAAGGGGCCCATAAAGGACATGGTCGAACTGGGCATGGACGGGTCCATGATGGCGCGGTTCGACCCGCTGGGGGACGATACCGACAGGTTCCCGTTCGAGAACATGACCTATGATGCGGGTAGCTGGCAGCTAGGTATAGGGGACCTTGTGTTCTACTCGATGCTCGGGGCCCATTCGATATATTATTCCGTGGCCTATGTGAGGACCGAAGGGGCGTGGATGCTCCCGTTCTTCTTCATCCCGGTGCTGATAGCTATACTCATAGGGTTCACTTACACGATATACAAGCTGTCAAGGCAGAAGGAGGGCGGGATACTGCCGGGCCTGCCGGTCCCTATGTTCCTTGGAGTGGGGACGTTCTCTCTGATGATATTCATAGCGACCCTGATCTGAGAGCCCTATCGGAAAAGAAACATAATATACCATAAGGGTACGTATCCGATATTGAGGATGGTCAATGGATATGGGCTGGTCCTTCTACGGATACAGGATCATTGTTACCCTGGTTCTG
>JBFYMY010000135.1:0-5230 GCA_041304645.1 Thermoplasmatales archaeon | reverse complement strand
ACATTCCGAGATGGAGTTACCGTAGATAGAGAGAGGAAGACCATTGCTATCGGAGAGACTAATGCCTGTTATGGAGCAGACCACACTATTGTCTGATATATTTACCTTGGAACTGCTGGAGACCATTATACCGCCAAATCCCGCATTGTATCTCAGGACGTTGTCATGAACGGTGATATTTTTTGAACCGGTCAGGTCAAAACCTATTATATCATTATTATGGATATGATTTTCGATAACTGAAATATCATTGCATATTGCCATCATCAGACCGATATTGGAGCCAAAGACCTCGTTTCGCTCCACATCAGCTACATCTACGTTGCCGAGCAGGATCCCGTTCTGCTTGGCCCACCATACGACGTTCCCGCTTATGTTCAGGTGGTTTCCTATGCTAATAAAGATGCAATCGTCCGACGAATGGTTCACCTTGTTGTTCAGGATCTTGAAGTTAGTAATTCCAGTGGCATAGATATTCACCTTGTTCTTCATTAGGCGGCATCCCTCTATCCCGCCGTTTTTCGAATTGACAAGTTCGATCCCGTCATGCTGTTGGGTGTCGTTGTTGGCCCCGTCCATCACGGTGCAGTTCCTGATGACATAATGGCTTGTAGTGTTCCTTACGGATATCCCCTTGCCATAGAATGCGGAGATGTACTTGCCCTCGATGATGTACGGGTCGCTCTGGGTACCTGAGCCGGACGAGACCCCATTATTCGCGGTGAATTCCGAGTTACCCTCAATGTAGATCCTATCATTATATATCGCATCGGATGGAACGGGGTCGGACATCAAAGGTTCGTTCGAGCATTGGGCCCCGCTTTGGAGGATAACGACCATTAAGGCAGCCCATAGAAGAAGGAATACGGCCCCCGTTGAGCCCGCTCTCCCACCGGGTCTCATAAGGTCTATCAGGATATCATCTTATTATAATGGTTTTGGTGCACAAGTGTATCGCTATCTACCCTTTTGGTTCTCAGCGGCAATGAGGGCAGCCCCCGTCGCAGTGACTATCTGGGGCATCTCCGGGACGTACATCTTCCTCCCCAGTTCCTTCTCCATGGCATATACCATACCTATGTTCCTGGCAGGCCCCCCGTCGAAGAAGACGACATCCCTGACCCCGACCTTCTTCGCCATGGAGGCAAGCCTCCTTGCGACCGCCATGTGGATGCCCATGATGATGTCCTCTCTCTTCAACCCCTTGAAGATGAGGGCCGCCACCTCCGACTTGGCAAAGACCAGGCATGTCGTCGTGATATCAACGGGGTCCTTGCTCTTGAGGGAGAGGGGCCCCATCTCGTCGAGGGGGACCTTGAGCTCCCGTGCGAGCACCTCAAGGAACCTCCCCGTGCCAGCTGCGCATTTATCGTTCATCGCGAAATTGATCATCTTCATATCATCGTCGAAGGCGATAACCTTGGTGTCCTGTCCGCCGATGTCTATAATGGTCCTGACGCCCAGTTCGGCTCCCAGCCACTGCACGCCCCTTGCGTTCGCAGAGATCTCGCTTATGTTCTCGCTGGCAAGCGTCGTCACCCTCCGCCCGTAACCCGTGGAGACTATGTGCTCCACGTCCTTCTGCTCAAGGCCGGCCATCTCAAGGGCGGTAGAAAACACCTTCCTTGAGGTCAGGTCGTGGTCGTAACCTGTGGGGGCGACCCCGTAGCCGACCCTTTTGAGGTCCTTCAATACCACGGCCTTGACGTATGTTGAGCCCAGGTCGATCCCTGCACTTATCATCAGGACCACCCCAGGAGCCTTCTTATGAAGGAAGGCCTTTTCAACTTATCGCTGGAGCTTGCAGCGGTATGGGCGGTCACATCCCCGGGCGCCAGGAGCGCCGCTCCCAAGGCCCCGACGTATGTCGGCTCTTCGGGGACGAACATCTGCCTGTCAATGACATCTTCGAGCTCCTTGATCAGTCCCTTGTTCCGAGCGACCCCTCCGCAGACAAGGACCATACCCCTGCCGCCGGTGGCGTTCACCAGGGCGGCTATCCTCCTTGCGACCATCCTGTTTATGCCTGCCAGTATCTCTTCGGTGGTCTTACCCCTGGCTATCATGGAGACCACCTCGGATTCGGCGAAGACAGTGCAGTTCGAGCTTATGCACTCGACAGAGGTGGCCTTGAGCGACCTGTTCCCAGCCTCCTCGACGCTCACATTCAGAGCGACCGCCATGGCATCCATGAAGCAGCCCGTGCCGGACGAGCATTTATCGTTCGTCCTGAAATCAGCCACTATCCCCCCCTCCCCAAGGCGCATGACACGGACCCCGTGGCCCCCAATATCTATGACCAGCTCCGCATCTGGCCTCAGGGAATGGGCGCCTCTGGCGAAGGCCGTTATCTCCGTCCTGGCAAGGTCGGAAAACGTGAGCGTCCTCCTCCCCTGTCCCGTCGCGACCATGTGGGACACCGCTTCCCTGTCAATACCCTCGCTGCGAAGGAGGTCTTCCATCATTCCCCATGCAACCTTCTCGGGCTCCATGGTGGTCGGCCCGACCCTCCTGCCCGTCACGATGCTCCCGTCCCTGAGGAGGAGGGCCTTGGTATCTATGGCCCCGACATCTATGCCTATATCGTACCTCTTTCCAGCGACCATTTCACTTCTTCCTTCTAGCTTTGAGCATCTCGACGAAGGCCTCGACCCTCGTCCGGACCTGCTCCACGTCCCCTTCGTCATATTCGCTCTCGAGCTTGACCATCGGTATGCCCCGGACCCTGAGCGCGAGCTCTATCTTGGTCGCTTCCAGATTGTTCAGGTGGCATCCTCTGAGCGTATGGAAGACGACCCCCTCAATACCGAAGGTGTCTATGGCTCCTAGGAGCCTTGTCACCCTCTCATCGTTCGGGGAGAAGCATGGACAGGAGCAGGGGAAATAGTACCTGTCAGCAAGGGCGCTGTAGACCTCCCTCTCGGATAGGCCGTCGAGCACGACCGGGTCCGCCATCAATCTGTAGCCTGTGCAGAGCTCATCGGTCACTATGCTGCCGCCGCTCTCCTCTATCAGGGAAGGGATCTTGAAATTGGGGTATATTATGGGCGAACCCATCAGAAGGACCCTGGCGGCTCCCTTCTCCGCTGATGAGCCCCCGCTCTTCTTCTTTTCCTCAAGCTCTTTGAGGAGTGCTTTGACCTTTACCACCCATCTGTCTATGTCATCGGACTGGGAGGCCTGGACCACGAGCATCGCATCCTGGCCCGAGATGGGCGGGTCCCCGCCCTTTCGCAGGTCGCACACCTTGTTCCAGAGCTCCGATGCCTCGTTCCACTTCCTTATCCGTTCAACGAGCGCCTTCTTTGTGACCTTCCTACCGGTGAGCTCCGAGAGCTTCCTCTTGAGATGGAGCACCTCTTTGAGCCATAGCTCGGTCGATGTCTCTCCGAGCTTGACCCTGGGTGTGTTCATCATGACGACGGGGACCCAGTCCTCGAGCATCTCGGCGAGCTTCATCTTGCCGTCGCAGGTCTCTGGTCCGGCGACCAGGTCCACCATGTTGACGATGGGGTCCGATGAGACCATCTTGGAGCCCAGGGTCGATTTGACGAGAGGGCACAGCCCAGCATCCCCCAGCAGTTCGTTCGCCGGGTGGACCGGTTCGTAGTAGCCCGAACAGAGCCTTACATGCTTGGCCCCGGAGGCCTCTATGAGCTCGAGCGGGACCATGACGCAGAGCGTCCCAACGACCTTTCCGCCCTTCTCCCTGAACTCCTTCAGCTCTACGGCCCTCACGCCGTCGTAACGCATGAGCTCATCGAAATAGGCCAATGCCTTGGCCCTGCCCTTTGCGGATGAGAGCCTGGTCCTGACCTTCTTCTCCATCTCTCTGGAGCGCTTCCTGGTGCGCTCGGCCTGCTCAGCGGAGAAGAAGCCCTTCCGATCGGAAATGTACCTGGGTCTCTTCCTGTCCGTATCCTTCGTCGCTCCGTTCATTTTCCATTCTCCCTGGTCTTCTTAAGCGGCAGGGACCACCACCGCTTCCTTGGCCTCCTTGAGCTCACAAGGTCGAATGGGCCGTACGTGAGGGACAGGCAGCCCTCCTCCGGGCAGAGCTCGACGCACCTGCCGCAAAGGGTGCAGTCCTCTCCCGCAACGTCCATGCGCTCCATCTCCTCATAGACCCGGTCATGGTCCATGGGACAGACCCTTAGGCAGACCCTGCATTTGGTGCATTTGTCCGGGTCCTTCCTTAAGTACGGGAGCGATACCCTCCCGAAGAGCGCCATGAGCCCTCCCATGGGGCAGATCCTGCAGTAGGCGTTCCTAAGGAAGAAGGAACTCACCAGGAACAGGAGGAGGGATACTATGGCAAGGATGGGAAGGGTCGTTCCCCATGGCTCTAGCCCGAGGACCTGTTGGGAGACCGTGAAGAAACCCTTTGCGGGACAGACCTGACAGAAGGGGAGGGCCAATGTGGACTGGCATTGTGATATCCCCAAAGCCGAGATGCCTATGGGCAGTGATATGATGACCGTCAGGAAAAGGATGGTGTACTTCACCCTCCTAAGGAGCACCCTGTGGGCCCATTTGAGCCTGAGCGGGGGTATCCTGAGGAGCCCTCTGACCCAGGAAAGCAGCTCCTGAACTGCCCCGAAGGGGCAGAGCCACGAGCACCAGAACCGTCCCAGGAGCACTATCGCTATGACCACAACAAGGAGAAGTATGAGAAGGTCCAGGTAAAACCCCGACGCTCCCTGGACGAGCCCGTCCTGGACCTGATAGTAATAACATGAGGTCGGAGCCGAGTTGATGTACCTGCATGATGCATTGGGGAGGAATATCTGCCTGAGGAAGGGAAAGGCCCCCAGGGTCGGGATGCCTATGATGGTCCCCAGGACGAATACGACACCCAGCAGCTGGGATGCCAGCCTCCAGGGCCTTATGTTCCTGCCCTTGAAATCGCTCAAAGCCTGCCCCCTTTGAGCTTTCTCCCTTTCAGCACCAGCCGGAATAGGATGGCGAGCTGGACCAGGCCGAGAAGGACCAAGGCCAGTATGCCCGCCTTCAACCATTGCACCGTACTGTCAACAGCCCCCAGGACCGCCTCCATCGCCTTTGTCCTGCCGTCCATAATGTAGATGTGGGGCGGAACGTAGCCAGAGGTGTAGTCCCCCTTGCCGATGTAACCGCCCTGGCCTGTTATGATCTCCAGCTGGCCGTCCCCGTCCACATCGGCTATGACGAGGCCCAGTATGTCCCTCCCCAGGTCGCTGGAGGTCCACTC
>JBFYMY010000134.1:0-12446 GCA_041304645.1 Thermoplasmatales archaeon | reverse complement strand
ATATGCCACGCTCATGTCCTTGACGCCGAGGGCAAGAAGATGTCCAAGTCCAAGGGGAACGTCGTTGACCCATGGAAGTTGTTCGAATCTGAGGGTGCCGATGCAATAAGATGGTACCTGCTCTCATCTTCGGACCCCTGGAAGCCCAAGCTGTTCTCGGTCGAAGCGGTACGTGACGCGAACCGCTCGTTCCTGGGAACGCTCAGGAACGTCATGGGGTTCTACAGGACCTATGCGGACCTTGACGACTACAGGCCTGGCAGCCCCGTTCCGGTGAACGAACGCCCCGAGATAGACCGGTGGCTCCTCTCAAAGCTCGACGAGCTGATATCGGCCGTTGACGGGTCCTATGACCGCTACGACCTCACTGATGCGGCCGCAGCCATACAGAGGTTCGTTGTCGACGACCTCTCCAACTGGTATGTCCGTGTGAACAGGCGGAGGTTCTGGGGGACCGAGTCCTCCTCCGACAAGAAGGCCGCATACGACACGCTCTCGGAGTCATTGAAGGCAGTTTCTCTGCTCTGCGCTCCCATCATCCCCTTCCATTCCGAATGGGTCTACAGGGGGTTGGGCCTCCCCGATGCCCGTGATTCGGTCCATTTCGAACCGTTCCCGGAGGCCGCAGCAGGGACCCATGAAGAGGACCTGGGACCGGCGATGGAACTGGTCAAGAAGATAGTTGACCTTGGAAGGGCCGCAAGGGGGCTCAGGAACATAAAGACGAGACAGCCCCTTGCCAGGGCAGTGATCAAAGGCCCTGAGCCATTGGTCGAAGGCCTCCTGTCCATGATCAGGTCCGAGCTCAATGTCAGGGAGCTCTCCTTCGAGAAGGACCTCTCGGGGTATTTCGAGAGGACCGCGGAGGTGGACCCCAAGAAGCTGGGCCCGCGCCTCAGGGCCGCGGCCGGCCCCGTCAAGGAAGAGCTCTCGAAGCTCGACCCCAGAGAGCTGGCCCTAAGGGTGGAGAAGGGACCTATCGATGTCGCGGTCGGAGGGACCACCTACCAGATAGGCAAGGAGGACCTGAGGTTCCATGAGGTCCTCCCCGACAGGTGGGCACAGGGGTCGGAAGGGGACCTTGAGGTCCTGTTGGACCTTGAGATAACCGATGAGCTGTGGGAGGAGGGCATAGCTCGTGAGGTAGTAAGACGCGTCCAGACCATGAGGAAGGACATGGACCTGCCTTACGACGCCCACATCAACGTCGCAATGGACGGCGAGAGGAAGCTCTTGACCGCGATAGAGCATTTCCGGTCCTACATCATGTCCGAGACCCTCACGGACTCACTTGTGTTCGGTCCGACTGGTTCCGGGACGGAATGGGACCTTGAGGATGGCAAGCTCGTCATAACAATAACGGTCGCTTGAGACCATATTCGGTGACGGCCCTGTAAGTTTTTTATATCCGTTGATTAAGATGATAGTGAAGCAGGTGCAGCTCTCTATTTTCCACGGGAGAGGTTGGGATGTCCGATCTTGAAAGGGAGGTCAGGTTAGGTTCGAGTTGGAGATCGGTCATGGAAAGTTTGAGGTCGGATGCCGAACTGGACCATTGGATACTGGAGGGCTCGACCAATGATGAGCTCCGTCTCAGGGAGCCCATGGACCTTGGGACCTACTACCCGGTGGAGGTCAGGATATCGCTCGTTGATGGCCCTGCGGGACATAAGCTCAGGGTCAAGGCCTCTTCGGAAGGCCGGGACCTCTACTACGATAACCACATGAAGCGGCTTGTGGAGGAGCTCATGTCAAGGTTAGGGCCCCTACCAGGTGATGAGGGTCGGCCGCAGGCCTCCTGTCCCGATGATAACGATTCCGACCTGGAGCTCCTGACCAGGCTCTTCCAGAAGGGCCTTCTGTCCGAGCGCGAGTTCCAGCTGGCCAGGGAACGAGCCGTAAAGAGGTAGTGAGGGGGCAAGGCTCATCTATGCAGACAGCTGTTCGAAATAATATTCCACCTCTGATAATGCCTCTATAAGGTCGCTATTCATCATGCCCTTGGCCCCGCATGCAACGACAAGTGCGTTCCTGCAGTCCTGGGTGATCTTGGTCCTTGTGCAGTCCCTGTGTGGATATAAATGGAGCACGCCCTCTTCGTCAGAAAGCACGGGCAGGCCTGCGGGTAGCACCTCGTCCACACCGCCTATCCCATTGAAATGCTCGCCATCCGCCGAGGGCCTGAGCTGAAGCTTCCCTTTTATCCTGTCCATGTCGTAGAGGCCTATGGGAACGAACGTGCTCGCCGAAGCAAGGTTTCCCGCATCCACAAGATTGTTGATGGAAGGCAGTTCCCTCTTGAGGAGCCGCCTCACCAGGGCCTCCGAGGCTGGCCTGGTCTTGGTCGGGTCTATCCCTATCTTCCAGTAGAGGTCCCGCAAGGCCCGGATGGACCTGTCCCTGGTCAGTGCCCCATCGTCCCTGAGCCTCTCGTGGAGGTCCCCTTTCAGCTCGTCGCAGAGGGCAGTGAAGACCTCCTTCCTGCTGGACCAGACCGATATGTCCGTAAGCTCCGCATTGAGGATATGGACCCCCATTGCCGACAGGGTGGGTGACAGCTCTATGTCCATGTCCATTGATGGGACGAGCATTTATTTCATCTTTTGGCAACGGAAAGATTTTTCATGGTCCCAGCATGCTACCCTCCCATGGCTCTGACGCGGGCCGACCTGCAGCGGTTGCTGCCAGGCATAGCCATCGCTTCGCTGGTCATGATCACCGTATCGGTACTGCTCCTTGTCTCCCTGAGGACCGACAGACCTCCAAAGGCCGTCCTGGTGCTTTCAAGGGAGATGGTGCATCCGGGCGAGGTCGTCATACTGGATGCAAGGAACTCGTCCGACCCCGACGGTGGGTCGCTGCGGTACCGGTGGTCCATAGACGGCAGCGTCTTCTCGAACGCTAACAGATGGTCATACATCTTTCCCATGACAGGCAACCACACGATAGAGCTCAAGGTCATGGACGATGAGAATGCGTTCGACCAGGAATTTGCGACCGTGCAGGTCCTGCCATGGCCTGACGATGGTGGGAACATGGTCCCACAGCAAGCAATAAATAACTTCTTGGGGTTCACAACCCAATAGAACCTGGGGGTCTGGAAACGCTCCTTCAAGAACACATCCCGGATGATAGACCCGAGCTTGCAGAGCTCATGCTGTGTATCGCGGAGCAGAGCAAGAGGATAGCAAGGGCTTTCATTTCCAGGCAGGGCGCAACGGACTCTATGAACATCTACGGCGAGACCCAGCTGGAGATGGACAAATGGGCCGATGAGGTGCTGATCGATGCCGTTTCAGAGCTCCCCTTCGTTGCATCCGTCTCCTCGGAGGAGAGGGATGATATCATAACGCCCAATGAGGACGGCATATACTCGGTCACGTTCGACCCGCTTGACGGCTCGTCACTGATGGGCGTCGATCTGACGGTGGGGACCATCGTGGGCATCCATGACGGAACGACCCCTCTCAGACCAGCTAGGGAGCTTGCCGCAGCCATGTACATCCTCTACGGACCCTTGACAGTTTTGGTATATTCGGTTGGAAAAGGGGTCCACGAGTTCGTTCTGGACGATGATCGCGAGTTCATCCTTCAGGAAGGGGACCTGAGGTTCGGCAAGGACAGGATATATGCGCCCGGGGCGCTGAGGAGCAAATGGACGGCACCTCACAGGCGGTTCATAGAGAGGCTGGAGTCACTTGATTACAAGCTCCGCTTCTGCGGGTCGATGGTGGCGGATGTCCATCAGGTGATCCACAAGGGGGGGGTATTCACATACCCTGGCATAGTCGGCAAGCCCGGCGGCAAACTTAGGCTGCTCTTCGAGGCAGGCCCTATGGGCTTCTTGGCCGAGAAGGCCGGCGGAGGTGCATCCGATGGCAGGATGTCCATCCTCGATCTGGAACCCACATCGATAGACCAGAGGGTCCCCGTCTACATAGGAGGCCCCTCTGAACTGAGCATCCTCGAAGAAGAGATGTCAAGGGAGGTATGAGCATCAGTCACTTCAGACCATTGGGCGGGGATACGGTCTATGGTTCCCTTTACGGGAAGGGCACCATAATCATGGCCGTCAATGTGCGATATACCGGCGGCATTGCCCGGGGGATAATGAGGGCCGCCAAGGATACCGACTCACCGGTCATCTTCGAGATAGCCCGTTCGGAGTCCGACCTTTCGGGCGGATACACCGGTATGACCCCCAAGGACTATCACGACGAGATGGTCAAGGCCGCCAACGAGGTCGGGTACGAGTTCTACGTCGTACATGCGGACCATATAAGCATAAAGAAGGGGGATGAGGAGGACCTTGGACGGACCAGGGAGCTCATAGCCCACCAGATAGAAGCCGGTTATACCTCTTTCGCCATAGACGCATCCCATCTGTTCGACCTCAAGGGCCGGGACCTCAAAGAGGAGCTGAGGGAGAACATTAGGTGCACGACCGAGATGGCGCTCTTCATCAAGGAGAGGATGGGTTCGAAGGGCTTCGGGCTCGAAGTAGAGGTGGGCGAGATAGGCAAGACCGATGCTTCCGGAAGGGTCCTTACCAGTCCGGAGGAGGCGGTCACCTTCCTCCGGTCGCTCAAGGAGAACGGTGTGGACCCTCATCTGCTTGCCATCGCGAACGGGTCGGCCCACGGCAACACCTTCGATGAGAAAGGCAAGCTCCTTCCCCAGGTATCGATAGACCTTGTCAGGACCAAAGAGGTCATCTCTGCCATCAGGAGGGCTGACCTGAAGGTCGGGATAGCCCAGCACGGCATAACGGGGACGCCCAGGGACCAGATCGCCCTTCATTTCCCCAAGGGCGACATCCTCAAGGGGAACGTTGGCACGCACTGGCAGAACATATTCTTCGATACCATCAAGGTCTATGAACCGGACCTCTACAGGGACATGCAGGAATGGACCACTGCCACCTATTCGGCCAAAGAGCAGGGAAAGGCCCCGGAGCTCGTGTTCGGCAAACATTGCAAGAACGTCTTCAAGCCCTTCAGGGACAGGGCGCGGCGCATAGGCAAGGACACGGAAGCTGCCCTGGAAGCAATGGCCTATGCGGAGGCCCTTGTCTATTTCAAAGCTTTCTCATCGTACGGGACGGCAAAGTACGTCAGGGAGGCCTTGGGCAAGGAGTGAGGAAGATGAGGACCCCCGTGATCATACTTAACATGAAGAGCTACAGGGAGGTAGAAGGAAGGCTTGCCCTTGACCTTGCCAGGACATGCGAACAGGTATCCATCGAGACCGGCGCTTCCATTGCCGTCTGCCCGCCCATGGTAGAGCTCTCAAGGGTCGCCTTGGAGGTGTCCATACCTGTCCTGTCCCAGAACGTCGATATGTGGGATGCGACAGTGAGGACAGGCTCCACTTCCCTTGGCGCGGTCAAGAACGCAGGGGCAATTGGAACGCTGGTGAACCACTCCGAATGCAGGCGGCTGCTGTCGGACATAGGTAACATCGTGGATTCCGCAAGAGGAATGGGGCTGACCACCATCGTCTGCACAAATAACGTTGCCGCCTCCCGCGCGGCGGCCGCTTTTGCCCCGGACCTGATAGCCATGGAGCCACCCGAGCTCATAGGGGGCGATATCTCCGTCACGACAGCGGACCCAAGCATAGTGGAGGACACCGTGAGAGCGGTCCGGGAGGCCGCCCCGGGCGTCAAGGTCCTCACCGGTGCGGGGGTAAAGGACGGCAATGACGTCCGGAAGGCCCTGGAGCTTGGAACGGTAGGCGTTCTTCTGGCATCGGGCGTTGTCAAGGCAAAGGACCCCAAAAAGGTCCTTTCATCGCTTGCAGAGGGACTTGTCGGCCGTCGTTGAAGCCACCGGAACTGCCATTAACAGGACGACCATCACTTGCATGGGCAAAGGAGGTCCTTGAATGGACGACAAGCACGAGGAATGCGGCATCTGTGCGGCCAGTACTCCGGGGAGGAGCTGCACCTATGACCTTTACCAGATGATGCTGGACCTCCAGCACAGGGGCCAGGCCGGTGCGGGGATCACCACCTATGACCCGGCCAGGAAGATAATCATCTCCACCTACAAGAGACCAGGGTTGGTGAGCGAGGTCTTCTCGGGTTCCGATGAGGAGACATTCAGGGACCTCCTGGCAAGATATTCGGGAGAGAAGGGGATAGGCCACACGAGATACGGAACGTCAGGGAACCTCACATCCAGACATGTCCAGCCCTTCGAGAGGGTCCACGGTGAGAAGGCCAAATGGTTCAGCTTCGGGTTCAACGGGCACATAGCGAACAGGCCCGAACTTGAGAAAAAGATAACCGAAATGGGCTACCATCTGATGCTGGATACGGACACGGAGCTCCTGATGCACTTCCTGTCAAGGTTCATCTCCGATTCGAAGGGCGACATCAAAGCGACCTTCAAAGCCGTATCAGAGGTGTTCGACGGGGCATACAACATAACCTTCATGGACGCCCTGGGAAACCTTGTGGTAATAAGGGACCCTCACGGCATAAGGCCGCTATCGGCACTGAGCTCCGAGAAGGGCGCGTTCGTATCGTCCGAGACCTGCGCGCTGTACCGGTATGGCATCGAGGGGATCAGGGATGTCGAGCCAGGCGAGATGGCGATAGTGTCCGGGGACGAGATAACCTACGAGAGGTATGCCCCCAGACGGAGGAAGGCCATGTGCTTCTTCGAGTACCTCTACTTCGCCTCGGTCACTTCCGAGATAGACAACAGGCCGGTATATGAGGTAAGGAAGAGGTGCGGACAGCAGCTTGCCAGGCTGGAGACCCAGAACGTCAATGCTGATGACTGGGTGATAATACCGGTCCCGAACACATCAAGGCCCATAGCGAAGGCCTATTCCAGGGAACTGGGCCTGTCGCAGATCTACGATGAAGGGCTCATAGCCTCAGGCAAGGGGCGGACCTTCATAGACGAAGGGGACAGGTCGGCCAAGGTAAGGAGGAAGTTCCTTCCTATCCCCTCGGTCATCAGGAACAAGAAGGTCATAGTCATAGATGACTCGATAGTCAGGTCGACCACCATGGCAACCATCGTCCGATACCAGCTCAAGGAGGTGGGCGGGGCCAAAGAGGTCCATGTCAGGATAGCCACACCGCCCATAATCGCACCGTGCTACTACGGCATAGACATGAAGGGGTTCGACGAGCTCCTTGCCGCACCATATCAAAGTTCCATAGAAAAGGGGGTCATGGACCCGGCCGTGCAGGAGGGGTTCGCGAAGGGCCTTGGGGCTGACTCCCTTGTCTATATGACGCATGAAGGGCTCCTTACTGCCATAGGCGCCGAGAGGAGCGAGCTCTGCATGGCGTGCTTGGACCGGAACTACCCGACGCCCGCCGGCGCGGCCCATGACAAGATAGCTTATGAGAGGTTCTGCAGGTCAGGAAAATGCATAAGTTCCGGTATTTGACGTATTTATCCGATTTAGAACAATATCGCCAAAAACCTAAATATAGGGACCGTTTCTTCATAAGCAACGGTATACTAGAATGAGCTGAGGGAACTCTATGGCAAGGATAATAACAATCGTGAACCAGAAGGGTGGCGTCGGAAAGACAACGACCGCCATAAACCTCTCTGCTTCGCTCTCGTTCCTCGGTAAGAGGACCCTGATGATAGACACGGACACCCAAGGCAACACGACCTCGGGGATGGGTTTTGACAAGAACGAACTCGAGTTCACGATCTACGAAGTGATGACCCATCAGTGCAACATTCGGGACTCCATCCTCCATACGGACCTGGAGAACCTGGACATGATAGGGTCCAATATCAATCTGGCCGGGGCATCGGTAGAGCTGGTGAACGTCCCGGAGAGGGAGAGGATATTGAAGAACGGTCTGAAGGACATACAGGACGATTACGATTTCATACTGATAGACTCCCCGCCCTCCCTGGGCCTTATCACGCTCAACAACCTGACGGCCGCCCAGTCCGTCCTGATACCTCTCCAGTGCGAGTACTTCGCACTTGAGGGCATGAGCGAACTGCTGGACACGATCTTCCTTGTCCAGAAGAACTTGAACCCCGAGCTGACCATAGAGGGCATCCTGATGACCATGTACGACAAGAGGACCAACCTCTCCAAGCAGGTCGTCGCGGAGGTCAAGAACTATTTCGGGGACAAGGTTTACAATACGATCATTCCCAGGAACGTGAAGCTCGGTGAGGCCCCATCCTTCGGAAAGCCGTCCATACTGTACTCTCCGGAGTCGACGGGGTCCCAGTCGTACATGGAGCTCGCCAAAGAAGTGATAGCTCATGGGTAAGCCAGCCTTGGGTAAGGGAATGAGGGACCTCATCGCAAAGAACTTCGGGGTCGAAACAAGGGATGTTGCCACCCCTGACAGGCAGAAGGCTCTGGAGGAGCTCGAACTGTTGATCTCAAGGTACAGGGCCCAGGGTTATGACGTATCCTATCTCGAATCGCTCAGGGATGTGAACATCTCCGAGATCTCATCGGGACTTGATGCTTTCAGAATGGCCGTAAAGGTCCTGGCCGGCGCCCAGACCCAGCTCAGGTCCCTTGAGGGCTACGGCTACACGAAGGAGATAGAGGCCATTACGGCCGATATCAGGGACCCGCTGAAGGCCGAGGAGGTCCTCCAGAAGGTGGAGGAGCTCAAAGAGAGGGCCCTTACAGAGCATAATATCAAGATCGAGAAGAAGGAGACCGCCAAGGTCAAACTGCCAAGATCGCTCATGATGGCATCTATGAAGCTCAAGACCGATAAGGCATGCTCTCCCGATGATGATGAAGTGCTCGACACCAAGTGCCTTGACGATCTTCTAGATAACCTGGATTCACTTTCGAACGTCTTTTCGGTCCAGGATGAGGTGGACCCCCTCATGCTCAAGATAGCCGACTGGGAGGCTAAGGGTTATTTCGTTGACAGGCTGAAGACGGCCTACAGCGAGGGCAGAGAGGTCGCAGAGGTCGAGATCGCCCGCTTCGAGGAGGACCTGAAGGAACTGGAGCTCCAGAAGGAGCGCTATAGGTCAATGGACCTCCGCATGTTCAATAAGGAAAGAAGCGAGCTCGAGATAAGGTTCCAGTACCCTAATCTCTGGTTCGAGATAAAAAGTGAGCTGGACAGGCTCTCATCCATCCTCGACCATGATGTCGAGAAGGAGGAGGAGGCCGTTGCGGTCCCGCCCGCCGTCGAGACCTCGGCCCCTGTTCAAGAGAAGGTGGAACCCACCACCCAACCGCTCCCATCAGTGCCCTCGCCACCCAAGGAAACGGTAGCGGAGGAGGCACCCAATGTTCCTGAACCCCCTCCCGCGCCTCCGCCGGAGGTGAAGAGCCCCCCGGCTCCCGCTCTGGATGACAAGGCGACCCCGGACGAGCTCCTGGAGAGGGCCAAGGATGCGTACTCCCAGGACCGATTGGATGAGGCTTTCTCTCTCTTCAATCAGGTGCTTGCCAAGGACCCTGAGAACTCCAAGGCCAAGTTCATGATAAAGAGGCTCTCATCCAAGATGGGCTGAGGGCCCAACCTATTTTATCTACATGCTGACCATCACCTCAGCATGGGCCATCCGATAGACCTTCTCAGGCTAGGACGGGTCCATACAGCCGCAGCAACGGCCGCCGTCCCGGGGTTGGCATGCTATCTTGCAGGAGGTACCATGTTCCCCGTCGTTCTCGTTACGGCCGGTGCCTTCTTTCACCATGCTTGGGCATTCTCCCTTAACGAGGTCATGGACATCGATATCGATAGGAAGGTAGGGGCGCTGAAGGATAAGCCGCTGGTATCCGGAAGGGTCGGGAAGAAAGAGGCCATTATCCTCTCGTCCATCTCTCTTTTGATATCGTTCTGTCTATTTGCGGGAGCATCACTGCTGTCGGGGGTCAATGTCATGGTCCCCCTCTGCCTCCTGCTTCTATCCACCATTGCCGGGGGGATATACGACATCCGTGGAAAGAGGTTCATCCTGTCCGATATCTTCGTTGCCCTATGGATGTTCTTTTTGGTACTCTCTTCGGCATCAACGGTCGGGAAAGATGGTTTCGCCATCCCGGTCTGGGCGGTCGTTGTGCTGTCCTCGGTCCATATCCTCTTCAACAACTCTGTGGAAGGGGGATTGAAGGATGTTGAGAACGACAGGGCATTCGGTGTCCCGAACCTTGCCGTTATCACGGGATGCACCAATGATAAGGGTAAGCTGACGGTTACTCCCCCCTTCTTCCTGTGGGCGGTGGTCCTAAGGTGAACATTCGTTGCTATGGCTTCCGCATTCGCTTATCTCATTTCGGATATGGGGGGGTGGGGTGATTGGTTCACGGTCCTCGTCTCCATATTAGGAATATCTCTCTTCGTGAACGCTTTGGGGTTCCTGAGTGGAGGGGGGAGGTTCGACAGGGAACGGCTCGTCAGGACCTTTGCCGTGCATGAGATGGCATCCTTCGCCCTCTCTCTCTTGGTGGTCCTCCCTGCAGCAGGACCTGTCGCGGGGCTCGTGACCCTACTGGTCCCGGTGTTATGGTTCGTCCTGGTGAACCGCGTCATCTACGGTTCGGAGATGTCCCCCAAGGTGTAGTGGGAACGTTCAATGGACCAGGGTCCGGTATAGCATGTTATAATAATTTATAAATAGTTATAATGTTAATATATACCATCATGGCGACGACCATCCAGATATCGGACGATATCAGGGACCAGCTCATCAAGTTCAAGCTCTACCCTCGGGAGACCTACAACGAGGTGTTGGAGAGGGTGCTCGAGGACATGAGGGACCTGAACGATAGGACGAAGAAGGAGATAGAGAAGGCCTTGAAGGAGATAGGATCAGGGCATTATATCACCCATGAGGAATTGGGTAAGGAGATGGGGTTCTAGTGCCATTCACGATAATATGGTCGGAGCGTGCTGCAAAGGAACTGAAGAAACTGGAGAGGCCGACTGCAAAGAGGATATATGATTCCGTATCGAAGCTCCAACTGGACCCATATCACAATATCCTGCGTCTGACCAATTCCCGGTTCTACAGGCTTCGTGTGGGGGACCATAGAGTGATACTTGACATCCAGAACGACCAGCTCCGGATTCTGGTCCTTGAAGTGGGTCACCGGAAGAACATCTATGAAGGGTCCTAGCTGACCTGTCTATTTTACAGAGAGCATCCTCTCTAGAGGCCTCTTGTTCCTCTCTATGATGTCCTTCGGGAGCTCAACCGTGGGTGACAATGTCTCTACGGCCCTCAGCACATCCTCAAGACGTATCTTCTTCATGTTGGGACAGACAGCTGATGAAAGGCGGTAGAACGTCTTGCCCGGGACCTCCTTCTTGAGCCTGTGCACCAATCCCTCCTCGGTCCCTATGATGAACTCGGATGCCTCCGACTGCTGGGCGTAGGTTATCATCCCTTCGGTTGAAGCGACCTTGTCGGCGAGAGCTATCACTTCCCCCGTGACCTCCGGGTGGACGATGACCTTCGCGTTCGGGTGCTTGTCCATCAAAGCCTGTATCTGCTCTCTTGTTATCTCCTGATGGACATGGCAGTAACCTGCCCAGGGGATGATGTTCTTGTCCGGGAGCTGTGACTGGACGTAGTTGGCCAGGTTGCAGTCTGGGACGAAGATGACGTCCCTCTCCTTGAGGGATGCCACCACCTTGACGGCGTTCGCCGATGTGCAGCAGATGTCCGCCTCCGCCTTGACGACCGCTGTCGTGTTTACGTAGGCTACCACCGCAGCGCCGGGATGCTGCTTTCTGACAGCGGTGAGCGTTTCGACATCGACCATGTGTGCCATCGGGCACCTTGAAGAGGGAACCGGATGTATGACTGTCTTCTCGGGGTTCAGTGCTTTGGCCGATTCCGCCATGAAATCGACGCCGCAGAAGACTATGTTCCTCTGAGGGGCCTTCGTCGCCTTCATGGAAAGTATGAGGGAATCACCTACGATGTCGGCGATGTCCTGTACATCGGGTACCTGGTAGTTGTGCGCCAGGATGACGATGTCCTTCTCCTTGGCCAGCTTCCGTATCCTCTGCTGGACAGGGTTTATTTGGACCATGCCGGGGCAAATGGGGTTCGATTATTAATCTTTCGTGATATCCGATATCGACAATGAGTGAATTCGTTGGGCTGCTGAGTAATCTTTTATAATGGGATCCCTTCATTGCTTCCGTCCGATCGTGGTCCTATGCTCGATCACAAGTTCATAAGGGAGAACGTCCAGGCCGTCAGGCAGATGATAGCCGACAGGCATGTTGAGGCCGACCTTGACGGCTTCCTTTCCGCAGACGGGAGGTTCAGGGAGATCATAGACGAAGTGAACACCCTCAAGCACGAGAAGAACGTGGTGTCCAGGGACATAGCCAAGGAGAAGGACCCTATTGCAAAGAAGGCGGCCATAGACAAGATGAAAGCAGTCAACGAGAGATTGAAGGACCTGGACGAGGAATCCAGGAGGATGGATGACCTCCGGAACGAGCT
>JBFYMY010000133.1:0-4310 GCA_041304645.1 Thermoplasmatales archaeon | reverse complement strand
GAAGATCCTGTTCTTTGTATTCCTGGTCCTGGTGTTGATCTGGATACTAAGATACTTTATGGGCAGGAACAGACATTCGTTATAATATAGAACCATTTATAAAAATGAAAAGGTATAGATGGGTGGGACCTTAGAGATGACCTCTATGGATCAATGAGGTCATCTCTTATCCCATTCCTTTTTCCATTTTTAGTAACATTTTTAAGGACCATCTTGAAAGAAATGTATGCTAGTTATTCAGATGGCTATAGCCAACCACTTTCTCTCTATCTCCCCGGCCAACCATTCATCAACGTGGATGTGCTCCACATCGATGTTCGATCTGACCTCTTTGACACCCTCGATGCCCCTTAACCATTGGGATATCTCCTGGACCTCGAAGGCATTCGCACAATGGACAACTATCAGCGAATATTCCTTAGGTGCCGTGTGGGTCGATATGATCCTGTTTAGCTTGGATAGGACCTCCGCATCGAAGGCTTTTTTCTTATCAGCATCGCAAACGATCCAAAAACGAGATCTCACCCCGCTAGCTTTCTTAACATCCAGCAAAGGGTCGAGGTAGAAGGCATTCTTATCCACAAGATGTATCATATGTCTCTTTACAGTACGGGTCGAGAGCTTCAAACTATGGGCGACGTCCGAAAGCTTCCCTCTTGCGTTCATTCGCAGTGATCGGATGATCCTCCACTCGGTCCTTGTTGGGATCAGGTCACAAGGAGGAAAACCGAGCCTCCACCATACTGGGTTCGAGCAACCGCTCAGGAAAGCGATCAACTTTATCTGTCTTGTCAGTGAATCCTCATTATCGTAAAGGATGTGGACCGTGAGATCGCTGCCATAGAAGTCCTCGATGAGCGTGACCCCCTCCAATAGTCTAAGCCGAGAGATCACTTCGTTCTTCGATTCGGCGTTAATTGCCCCCAATTCCACTACAGCGGCTTTCCTGCCGAGCAGGATAGGATTGAGGGTCAGCTGCCATCCCTGGAGGAACCCCACATCCTGCATGTTCCGCAGTCGGTTACGGACCGTCTCTTCATCAACGGAAAGTCCTTTCGCCACATGCGCATTGGTTATGCGGACGTCCCACTGGAACGAGTGGGGGGATGCCATCGCTTTGATGATCTTGATATCAAGGTCGTCCGGTGACCACATATCATACTTCCTGTAGGCGGATTGGACTAGAAATATTAAGGCGTGTCCATAAATGTCACCAAGATTAGGCGTTGATATAACCGTGAAAGATGAGTTATAGCCTTTAGGGTGATAAACACGGAAACCATGAATTTAAAGGACCTGAACAAGAAAGAGGTCGTGACCTCTGATGGGCATGTCATAGGGAATATCGATGGTGCAATAATCACCAGACAGGGGAACGTAAGCTCCCTTTCGGTGAAGTTGGACAAGGATACCGTCGCAACTCTGAGGACCACGCCGAACCTCAAACAGGACATCAGTGTGAACGACATCTCCGGGATAACGGACAGGGTGATGCTGAACCGTCCATTGAACGGGCTCGAGCAGCACCTGAACAGACACAACCCAAAATTGGATGCGAGCCGATTGATGGGCATGGAGGTCCTTGGCGGTAAGGGAAATCCCATAGGGACCGTCGATGATCTGATGATCGAACACGGGACATGGAAGGTACCATTCCTACGCGTCAAGGTGAACTCCGCAGAGAAAGAGGCTTTGAAGATGAAATCCATAACCCTTGGCGGTAAGGTGATAGATATCTCCATGGGGAATGTTAGGAACGTCGGGGACATGGTTGTATTGAACATGACGGCCGATTACCTCAATGATATACTTGAGGCCGCACCCATAAGGAAGGATTGAAACACCTATGATGATGGTCCATGATATAATATAATGAAGGAATGAACCCCCATTCCCGCATGGAACCAATTAGGATGGAGAGGACCTTCCTCTTGCGCAAAGGGAACGGAGGAAACCTCTCTATCCACCCTTAGGGAACGGTAAGATAGAACCGAATCTGAGGGTGGGGTTTTTTTTTATATTAATTTGATCTTGTCCATATTTTATTGAATATTAATTGGCGCCGGGGGCCGGATCTGCCTTGGAAAAATCGGTCTGGTAGTTAATTGTACCGATTTTCCCGGCCTTGGGTGAAATATTACATTTTACCTTCATCTTCACCCAAGGAACCAAGGTTCAAACCCGGCCCCCTATAGATCATATTTAAATTGGCGCCGGGGGCCGGATTTGAACCGACAAGGGTCGCCCCAGCGGTTTTCGAGACCGCCGCCGTACCGGATTGAGCCACCCCGGCATTCTTCAAATGGACGAGGTCAGGTCTATTCTGAATGGAATAAAAAGACTTTCGGTCGATAGGTCACCCAACATCTTGACCCCGGGTTCAGATGAAATCGGCACCGCCCCTGACCTCCAGGAGCTTCTCCCTCACTTTCTGTGCCAATCCCAGGGCACCCATGTTCTTGAGGCTCTGATAGGCTTCGGTGAGGAAGCTCTTTGCCTCATCTAACCTCTCCGAACGAATATAATGCTCCCCAAGGAAGTACTTTGCCCTTGAGACCTCATAAAGGACCTCCAAGGATTCGAACAATGATATCGATTTGAGGAGCAATGCTTCGGCCTCCTCCGCATCCCCTACCCTTGAGCGGCAGTCGCCCATATACATCATTGCCACGCCCATGGCGACCTTGTCGTCCCGTTCCCTTATGTCCTCTATCGCATGTTCATAGAGGCTGGAAGCTGCCTCGTACCTGCCCTGGACCGCCCTGAGGTGTATGAGGTTCAGGGTCGGCCACCAGGTATCCTGCCTTCCATGCTCCTTGGCACTCTCGACGGCCTGGTGCAGATACTTCTCAGCTTCTTCTAACTCCCTGTTCATCAGGTGGACGTTCCCCAGGTTGTTGTATCCCCTTGAGACCTCTGACAGGTTCCCTATGGACTCGAGATGCTTGACACCCCTTGAATAATAATCAATGGCCTTCTTATGGTCACCGCGGTGGTTGAACACGTTTCCTATGTTCAGATAGAGAGAGCCGATGGTATTGGCATCGTTTATGGATTTGGCGAACTGCAGGGATTTTGAGAACATCTCCAGCGACCTTGTAAGGTCCCCCTTCCTCCAGTGGATATAACCCATGCCCATATAGGCCTGGGCGAAGAAACTGATCGAGGATGGTTCCTGCGTGGAGCTAACGACATCGTTGTAATAGGCAAGGGCCCTTTCGAAATCGCCCTTCCTCTTGCACAGCTCGCCCATATTGTTCTTTGCCCGGACCTTGGCCGAAGGATGCCTGAGGACGGTCGCAAGGTTCAGGGCCCTCTCGGAGAATTCCAAGGACCGTTTCCAATCCCCTATCTGGAGGCAGAGGTCGGATATGTCCAATAGGACCTCCATGTTCTGGGTCTTCAACGCCTCGGACTGTGGGAGCCTCTCTATGCAATCAAGGACCATGTGCAGGTATTCCAGGGCCTTGTGTGGGGAGGCCTTTTGATAATGAGAGGCAGCTTTGGTGAGGTAATAGAGGGCCTTTTCAAGGTCCTTTCCCCTATGGTAATGTGTACCTATGTTACCCCAGTAGAGCGGATCGTTCCTGTACTTGGTCTCTAGGACCAGTGCCATTTTGGTATGGAGGAAACGCCTTCTGCTGTGGTTAAGTTCGGAATAGACGACCTCCTGTATGACAGGGTTCTCGAAATCGTAGCTCTCCTCCTCGGTCATCTCTTTGAGGAACTTGGCCTGGACAAGCTCCTCCAGCGCCTCAAGGACGTCCTCGTCCTTCATATTGAGGGAGTCCTTGATGATATCGAAGGTCACCCTAGTGCCTGAAGAAACGGAGGATAACCTTATCACGTTCATGGAGTTCGCGTTCAGCCAGTGCATCCTTCTCAGGATGATGTCCTTGAGCGTTGTCGGCAGGGATATCGTTTCCGGGTCAATTGATTGGGACCATTCTGGTTCCAGGGGGTTAATGACCTCCCTCTCTAAGAGGGAATATATCACCTCCTCAACGAAGAACGGATTCCCATTTGTCCTCTTGTAAATAAGGGTCCCGAAGGCCGGAGGTACCTTCTCGATCTGCATGATGCTCCTTATGAGATTATCCGTCTCGACCTCTGTGAGCCTCTTCAGGCTCAGTTGGACGAATAACTTGTCCCTGGAAAGCCTCTTCAAAGGGTCGGAGAGCGGATGGGGGTTATCCTCGCCCCAGAATAGGTCCTCAGGTCTGTATGTACATATGATAAGTATAGGATGGTCCTGGATCTTGGGAGCTAGGTACTGTAGGAGCTTTATGGACGGTGGGTCGGCCCAATGA
>JBFYMY010000132.1:0-10350 GCA_041304645.1 Thermoplasmatales archaeon | reverse complement strand
GAAGAGGCCATGCTGGCAACACCGCAATTGGAGATACCCTCCATGCCCATGACCATGATCGATACCTCGGTCCCCACACTGCCTTCAGCCGATGCCGCAGCTCAGCCTGAGGCCCTGCCACCGGCCCCTGATCATATAGAGACACCTGCATCAGAACCTGTTCCTATGGCTGCTCAGCCGGGACCAGAGTTCCAGCCACCGGTCCAGTAATAGCAGGGACCTTCTGGTCCAGTATGGGGGCGGCCCTCCCGGCCGCCCCCTTTCTTTTCATTAGCATAATTTAATAAGGGGAAAAACATTACAAAACCCACCAGGAGACAGAAGGCGGATGGGATTCCTTGAGACGATCTTGGGTGGCCTAAAAGGTCTATTCGGCAGGAAGCATCTGGCCATAGGTATATACGGCCCGCCGAATGCCGGTAAGACCACGCTCGCCAACAGGATAACCCGGGATTGGACCGGAAAACCTATGGGGAAGACATCGGAGGTCCCTCACGAGACAAGGCGGGCAAAGACGAGGAAGGAAGTGGTCATCAGGTCCGGGCGTTCCAGGATAAGCTTCGATATAGTCGATACTCCAGGGATCGCAACCAAGATAGATTTCCATAATTTCGTTTCAGAGTACGGCCTGGGTGAGGCCGAGGCTAGGCAGAGGGCCAAGGAGGCTACTGAAGGCGTCATAGAGGCGATAAAATGGCTCGATAGCGTGCAGGGGGTCCTTTTAGTGATGGATTCGGCCGAAGACCCGTTCAATCAGGTCAACCTGACCCTAATAGGCAACCTTGAGGCACGGAAGCTGCCCACGATAATTGTGGCCAACAAGATGGACCTCAAAGGATCATCCCCAGCCACCATCAAGGAGGCATTCCCGCAGCATCCGACCATACCGATATCGGCCCTGACTGGTCTCAACATGGACAATCTCTACAACGCTATGGTCAAGTATTTCAAATGAAGGTGAATACCGGTGAAGAAGAGGGTCATCAAAGAGGACCGCGAGGAGATGGGCGGGATCTCCATCGATCTCATCTCGACAGAAAGGCTGGAGGAGATGGGCAAGGACAAGATAAGGTTCATACTGGACCATGTCAAGCAGGGCAAGGTCCTCGTCCTTGAAAAAGGGCTCACATCGTCCGAGGAGCTCGAGCTCATCAAGGTGACCATGGCCGAGATAGACCATGATTCCTTCATAGGTGTCGAAACCCCCGGTTTCACAGGCAATGTATCTCGGAGGACCTTCTTCCAGAGGCTGCTGGGGAGGGCCCCGCCGCCAAGGATGATGGTCGTAGGCCCAGCCCACCTACTGAAGACCATCAAGAAGGACGGCAGGACCATAGAGGCATTGATCCTCACAAGGGAGGAGGCGGCGGCCCAGGCCGAGAGCGCTTCAAGGTCCGTGAATGTGGACGTAACCACTGACGATGATGATGAAGAGGGAACCGAAGAGGTCGGCCCACATGCAGAAGGCGGTGAGGTCAATGGACCTGAAAGGTCCGATGGAGCGTCCGTTTCAGACGAGAGCGGGACCGGACAGGTCCGAGACGAGGAATGAGCCATCCTCGGAGCAGTTTTATCTACATGTGGACCGTTCAACATAGGGTCGGAGGACCGTTAATTGACCCATCAGTGCCTCAACTGCGGAAAGACCATCGTTAAAGGGTCGGATGAGATACTCAAAGGATGTCAGCAGTGCGGAGGCAAGAAGTTCATATTCGTGAGCTCGCCACTCCCAGAGGAGAGGAGGATGGACCTCCTCAGACAGGCCGAGAGCGTCAGGGCCGACATGGTGAGAAAGGCCGACCCGGAGCTCCTGAGGGTCCTTAGAGAGCGTGGAGTGACAGAGGTGGAAGGGTCCACCTTGGAGCTCGAACCCTCCCCCGCGGGTGACTGGCTCAGGGTCACGCCGAGACCTGGACCGGCCCAGCTCCCTAAGGCGCTTTCAGGCCCTGTTCCAAGGTCCATCAAAGAAAAAGAAGGGCCCGTCGAGGCCCCTTCAAAGAAACCATCGGCCAAGGAGATCATCTTCGAATTCGACAGGGAACACCTTGGCAAGGGGGCCGCATCGACCGAACCTCCCCCGACCGGACAAGCCCGGAAACCGCGCAGGAAAAAAGCATCCAAACCGAAGAAGAGGGTCCTAAAGGGCGGTCGGAAGAAGGATGGTGGCAGGAAGTCGAGGAAGGGACCGCCACCTTTGGGTACCGTGAACGTAATAGAGCAGGGTGTCTACGAGATAGATGTAGCGCGGCTCCTTAGGGACGATCCGATCATAATCGAGGACGATGGAACCTATCTGATACACTTACCATCCCTCATAAAGGAAGGGAGCGGTACCAAGGCTAAACGTGAAAGATAGGCCGTGTTCAGGAAGAGGCCTTGGCATGTTCGGTTATCTTCCTGGCGATGGTCGGCGTCATACCGTCTAGCTTAAGCAGCTCGAAGGGACTGACCGTTTTCAACTTCTCCATAGAACCGTAACCCGCTAAAAGGAGGGTCCTTGCCCTGGCATCATCGACCCCGGGTATGGACCTGAGGTGTTCGAGCGCCTCCTTCTCCGGGTCTATCTTCTCGAAGGTGGTCCTCTCCGAGCCGGACCGAGCTTGGGCCGGGGCTGGTCCGACCATGGACGGCATCTCGCTTTCTATGCTCTGGGTCGTGGGCCTCTCGGAGACCATGCCAAGCCTCTTTCCTAGAACCGATGGGAACTGTTCCAGCATTGCAGAGTTGTCCCTGAACCATCTGTCCCTTTCATCGAGCTCCTTACCCAGCCTGTCGACGTCGGATTCCAGCTCCTGTGTCAGGACGAAGAGCTTCTTGAACCTGCTGCGCTCAAGCTCGAGCTGCCTGTTCGCCTCGTCCAGCCTGTTCCTCAGGTCAGAGACCTCCTTTCCCGACGAGGAACTCATAAGTTCGAGCTTCCTGAGCTCCTGGTCCTTGGATTCCGCCAGTTCCCTTAACGTCTCTATGACCCTCTCTTTGTCCCTCTGCCGTTCCTCAAGGTCATTGACGCGGCCAATGGCGCTCTTGAGCTCCCTCTCCTGGGTCTCGTAGGCATCCCAGAGCTTCATCAACCTCTCCTTGGCCTGTTTTAGCTCGCTATCGCTCATATCCGACACTCCATTGACGGCATGGTCCCTTTGAACGGGGATAGACAGAGAAGGTATTTAAAATATTAGAGGGCCAGAGCAAAATTGGAATAAAGGTGACCATTTCACCAGTAAAGAATATATCCACTTATGGCCCTTTTATAGACAGGTCTGCGGGGTGTCGTTATTGGCGAAGGTACTGGGTCCGACCGTCAACAGCTTGGCCATCATCATCGTCCTGGTACTTTTAGGCGGTCCGCAGCTCCAAGCATTGCATTTCACCGGGATTGACCAAAAAAACGTTCCGTCCCAAAGAGAGATCGATGGCGGACGTAGTATCTCCCAGTTATACTGGCCTATGCTAGGCAGGGACATATTCCATACAGGGGCCGGCACTCCAGCCGAAAAGGGATTGGTGGACCCGGCCCTGCAGTGGAGCGATCAATCCAACTCCACCGCCGTAGGGTCGGTCGCTGCAGACATCCGATCGAACATAGAGTTCGCAGGTGTCCAGGAACGGTCGGTCATAGCGGTCTTCGATTCCAATCTGACCACGCTAGTGGCAAGGGACGGTGACTCGGGGAGGACCATCTGGTCCCTGGACATGAGGACCATATTCGAGAGGCCTGCGAACACACTTCTGGTGGCCCCTGCCCTAATGGACAGCGACAATGACGGCAGGGTAGAGGTCCTTGCCTCCATGAACAACGGCAACGATTACCAGTTGGCCCTGTTCGAACCGTCCGTGGTCCTGGGGCCATCTGGCTATTCCTGGTCCCCCGACGCACAGATCTCCGATCTGTTATGGATATCTCCCAACGGCACCGCAGGGACATTGAGATACTCCTCGCCCTGCATACATGACCTTAACTCCGATGATGTGGAGGATGTGCTGCTTGGGACGGGCAACAGGCTCTCAGCTCATAGCGGGACCAACGGCAGCCTGCTCTGGTCCCTGGACATAGGTCCCATAGGTGAGGTCCTGTCCACTCCGGCGATCTATCCGGGCTCCGGTCCCACGAACAGGATAGTTGTGAACTCGCTCCCTTCGTCCAGACAATCATTGAAGACCACGGTCATCAATTTCCAGGGAGCTCACCTGAGGAACGTGACCGTGCCACTGGGATCGCCCATACCCCACACCTTCACTGGTCCGGTTCCTGTCCCTGTGATAGGAGACCTGGTCGGGGATGGCACAAGGGAGATACTGGTCAGCTATCCGTCCCTACCAGGGGCCGGACGTTTGGTCTGCTATACCATCACACTGGACCAGTTCTCGGTCATCGGTCCCCTTCCAGGTTCACTTGAATCGTACCCTGCCATTTCGGACCTTGACAATGACGGCAGCATGGAGGTCCTGGTCCATACCAAGGTCTTTACCACTCCACCATCCCTCAGGATGGCAGCTTACAGGGTCTTCCAGAACGGGACTTCCAGGACCCTCTGGGTCAAGGATGCTCCGGGGTCCGGTACCAACCCGCTCTATTCCCCTCCGCTGATATGCGATCTTGATGGGGACGGCCTCAGGGACATAGTATTTGCCGGGAACGGAAGGCTCCATGCCCTGAGATGGAACGGAGCATACTTCTGGAACATCACCCTTCAAACACTTCCGTTCTCGGCCGTGGGCGTCGTGGGCGACCTAGGGAACGACAAGTTCACGGACATATACATAAAAGGGTACAAAGTGACACAGGCCCTCATAGACCTTCAACTGGACGGCTCCATACAGCCCAATATCTACACGGACGACCCAGAGCCTACGGAGGGTCGGGCCATGAACCTGAACTGTCTTGTCAAGAACACCGGTCCGTCCACTGCCAGGAACGTGGTCGTCAGGTTCTTGGACAGTGTCTCCAGCGGACCAGGTTCCATAGCGGGTGAGGATGTTCTGAGCGAGGTCGTATCGACAGCCGAGGCCACATTGAGGTGGACCCCCTCCTCCTCGGGAACACATACTATCACGGTCCAGATCGACCCGTTGAATACCGTCCTTGAGACCGATGAGACAAACAATAACGGTAGTACATCCATAGAGGTCGCGCAGGCCTATCCGGACCTGTTCGTTGCCGGTATCCACTTCCTAAGGGGGGACGGGAAGGTGGCAGGTAATGTCCATCTGATAGAGAGCGATCCTTCGTGGGTGGTCGTCTCGGTCGGTAACAAGGGGGACAAGCGGGTGGACGCCTTCACCTTAGAGGTACTTGTCGAAGGGGAGGCTCCCACCGGCGGGAGCAGGTTCACCACCGCGGGACCGGTTCCCCCTGGGAACATCACGAATGTTACTGTCCAATGGACCCCAGTGTCAGTTCCGGAAGGTCAGGCAAGGAGTACGTTCACCATAGAGGCAACGGTGGACCCCTCTCCCGGGTCTGTCCAGGAATCGGATGAGACGAACAACTACGGTATGAACCAGACCGCAGTGAAGAACGATACCCCTCTTGGTTCCTATATCGTTGATGGTACTGTTCTGGACCCGCGGGGGAGCGCAGAGGAAGGGGCCAGGGTAGTTGTGACGCTCAACAGGACCCAGGAGAACCTCATGACCACTTCGGACCAGACCGGCGACTTCTCCTTCGACCTGGCCTTCCTTGGTTACAGGGATGCTGATTGGACCTACTTCAGGGCCAGCAAGGACAATGCTTGGGGCGAGCTGAGCACAAAGGTCTATTCTGAGGACGGAAGGGGCCGTATCACCATCCGGGAGACGGACCAGCCAGTGATGGCCATTTCCCTCTCGCCCATAGGGCCGCCGGATGCCGAGGTCCCGCCCGGGGCCCTATCACAGTTCAAGTTCACGGCCCAGAACATGGGCAATCTCCCTGGGAACGTTACCTTGACAAGGTCCCTTGAGGGGAACACTTCACTGAAGACCCTCGACATAGTCCTGTCGCCTACGACCTTCTACCTTCAGGTCGGTGGGGCGATCGAGGTGACGATTGAGGTCGATGTACCCTCCAAGGAGCCTCCAGGTTCCAACATGACCATAGGCATAACCGCTTCCATGACCGGCGACCAGGCAACGGAGGCCTTCCTTTACTACCATCTAACTGTGATGGAACTGGAATCCCTTCAGTTCGAGATGAGGTCCCAGACCGATAGGACCGTTGACCAGAACGTCCTTCCCTCGGCGACCTTCGAGATATATCTGCTGAACGATGGGAACGTAAGGGTGGACTACAACCTGACGGCGGACGAGGACCTTGCCCCTTACGCATCATACAAGCGCCAGGTCGGTTACCTTGAACCTACGAGGTCGGTCCTTGTCGAGGTGGTGCTGACCGTACCGCCCACGATGAGCATCATAACTGGCGGTCTGGTCCTTAGGACGGCAGGCCAGGGTACGCTATGGACATGGAGCGTCAGCGTCAGGGCCATCCTGCCAGACCTTATGGCCGTCTCTCCCATAGGTTTCGAACCTCCCGCTCCCGTCATAGGGGACAGGATAACGTTGATAGCGACCATCAGGAACACCGGGGAAGGGACCGCCCCTACTTTCAGCTACGAGTTCAGGGACGGACCGGACCTGATAGGTACGGCCACCGTTACGGGGCTCGGACCCGGGGAAGAGGCCTCGGTATCGGATGTGATATGGGAACCCAAGACGACCGGAGAGCACGAGCTCGTCCTGACCCTGGACCCGGCCCTGGAGATGAGCGAGGTCCAGAGGGGAAACAACAAGATATCCAGGAAGTTCAGCTTCCTGCCGGACCTCTCGATAATGACGGCAGAAGCGTCCAAGACCGGAATTGCTCCGGGTGGACCGTTCACGGTCCTGGTTACCGTCGAGAACGAGGGGAACGCACCCCTTTCCGGCGGATTCAGGGTAGATGCAAGGTTAGGGTCCAAGGACGGTAAGGAGATCGGAACGGTGGCCTCATCCCTCCTCCTGGAGCCCGGGAAGGGAACGACCGGAACGGTGGAACTGAAGCTCAACGCTCCCAATGACAAGGGTGAGTTCAAGGTTTTCCTCCTGGTCGGTCCTGAGACATCATCCGACGGCGAAGGTGACCCGTCCGACAACACGTACGAGGTCACGGGATTGACGGTCGTATCTGATGGTAAGAGCACGGACAGGACGGTCCTCATAGCAGCGATGGGGATAGGGGCCCTCATCCTCCTGGCCCTTTTGGGCGGCGGGATATATCTGTGGAAGAGAGGGGCCGGACAGGAAAGTACGGAAGATGTGCCGGGGGTCGAGCCTCCCATACCATCCTCGGGCGTCAAGGTCGAACCCGATACGATGGGGGGAGGGGCATCCATCGCGGACGGAAGAGAGGTGGAGGATGAGAATGATGACGGGAGCTATCCTGTCATGACCATGGACCTGGAGGGGGGTGGTGCGGAAGGGACCATCGTGGCCGAGGTCCTGGACGAGACCACTTCGCCTTCGGCCGGGGTCGAGGTGACGGGGGATGAAGAAGATGGCCTGATCCCCGAGATATAGGCCTTCCAACCATGAAATGGGCTTACTTGGAAGGTAAGTATGGAAAAAGAATAAATCAGGGCCATCCATAGAAGGTTCATGATGGACCTGAAGATCCTTAGATTGAACTACGAACCACCGGACATCCTCGAGCTCGGTTTCGGGGACATGTTCAAGGTCATGGAGGAGGTGACCATAATCACCTCTCTCATGCAGACCTTCGAGAAGTTCATCCTTGTCGTTGAGGTCAGATGGAAGGGTGTTCCGGACCTGGCATCAGTGATGAAGTTGAAGCTTGTAGAGAGGGCCGAAGAGATCCATAGGGACGGGAACACATCCCTTCTCATAGTGTCCGGGAAGTTCCCGGAGGTCTACAGGGAGGTCATAAGGAAGTTCTTCGACACATTCGATTGTTTCATAGAGTTCCCTGCACGTTTCACCCTTGGGACCATGACAGGGTCGATAGTGGGTACGCAAGAGGACATCAACAGGTTCCTGAAGTTCGCCGAGAGCTGGGGAGCGACCTATGAGGTCTTATCCGTGAGGAAGTACCATCCCAAGCTGGAGGGGGTCCTATCAGAGCTAACCCCCAAGCAGTACACCTGCCTGGAATCAGCTGTGAGGATGGGATATTTCGACGTCCCCCGAAGGGTGAGCTCAAGGGACCTCGCCTCAAAACTGGACATATCCCATTCGACCATGCTGGAGCATATCAAAAAGGGGCAGAAGCAGATCCTGAGCTCGCTCTTCCATGAATGATGGCAAATGTCCGGGAGCAAGGAACGGAACAAACAATAAATAGTGAGGGTCCCATCAAAAGGAGGGATGAAACGATGCTCCTAGACATAGAACATTCCATGTTCCTGCTCATTCCCATGCTCGTCCTGATAGGCATCTGCCTCATCGTCTACGGGAAGGAGATATTCAGACACACGGCATTCTTCATAGGGGCAGTGACGGGCGGTATCCTTGCATACATGATCTTCGAGGGGCTCCTTGGACCCTACGGGATCCCCCTTCTGATCAAGGTCATCATCACCTTCGTGATCGTCTTCCTGGGCGGGCTCGTCGGCCAGGGAGCATCCGCAATGCTCCTGGCATTCCTGGTATCTTTATCTGTCATGGACCTGATATCGGCCTTCGTGCCAGATGAGCTACAATGGACCGCCTACGTCGCCGGTACATTGATGTTCGTGCTCGTTATCATCATAGTCCAGAAGTTCCTGTTCTTCTTCACATCGCTTACCGGTGGTATCGTTGTGGCCGCGGCCCTATACCCGGTGCTATCTTCCATCGACGCTCCCATCGTTGTTTCGGTCCAATTCTTGCTGGCAGTGGTCCTTGGTGTAGGGGGTTACTTCATCCAGAAGAAGCTGGAGGCCTATGTACAGGGACGGAAGGAGGAGATCGTTTGGGTCCCAACGTCCCCGAAAAAAGCATCATCGAGACGATCGTAGAGCGGTCGATGGGATAAGGCCGTTCATTTATTGGACCGAAGTCTTGCCAGCTCGTTAGATACGTTCCTCTCGAACCCCCTCCATCCAATTATGACCTGATGTACGGAATACCTTGGGTCGTCTATGAGGACGGAGAGGTCGTCTAGCTGGTCGAACAATGAGGCATCCACGTCCAGCTTCTGGTACAGTATGAGGAGCTTGATCCTTGCATTGTTTATCTCTTGCCTGACGAAGAACCTGAAGAAGAGCTCCGTCATGTCTATGCGGATGTTGCCCCTTTCTATATCGTCCGATATCTTGAGCATCCTCTCATTGTCCTCTTCCTTGCCAGGATAGAGGGCCTTCAAGGCCTTCATGACCTCGAAGAAACCCCCTTCGAACTCTATGTAATCCTCCTCGGGGGTCCTTGAAGGTCCGCTCTGAACGAGCCGAAGCTCCCTCTCGATGACATCGAGGCGCTTCTTCAGCTCATCGATATCCGAAGCAGCGTCCCGGTCAGGTTCATTGCTCATCGAGGGGGCATTGCATTCTTGTTAGTAATCATTTCCGAGGGGTCATTGAGGTCTTTGGATCACTCGATATCCACCCTTTTCCCGTCCTTTAGCTTGTTCTTGAGGGGCAGAACGATGTCCAGTAGCCCCGATTCGTACCTGGCCTTGACGGAATCCACCGACACGGGGTGGGCGAGCATCCAGCAGCCGGCGATATCGCCTTCACCCTTCTTTCCCTTGAGGCAGAGCCCGTTCTCCATCACCTCAAGGACGATGTCCTCCTTCTTTACGCCCGGTAGTTCGACCTGGGCGTAGTAGTTCTCCATATCGTGGTTCATGCACATGCAGGGCATCATCGTGTTGCCCATCTGTTCTTCCATGCAGTCGTTCGTTCGTAACACCTCTTTATGTTATTACGAACATTTCCATCATGATATAGGTGTCCCATGAAAGGTAAGGTATCGTCAAAATACCTACCATGACCGCTTCGGGTCCATCTGAGGTCCCATCATGCACTCAGAGGTCCGTTATCCCTTCCTCGGCCTGGAGACCCTTCCTTTTTGACCGCTTTTCCATGACCTTCTGATAGACCAGGTCAAGTATGGAATCGGAGATCTGCTTCCTTCTCTGGGCCTCCTGGTTGAGATCGAGCTCTTCGGGTGCAAGCCTCTTTATGGTCCTTCTTACGTGGAATTCCGTACCCATGTTCATTTCTCCGATCATACCCCATATCAATAGGGGTTCGACCTGGATGCAAGGTATATCAATGGGTCATGGGACATCCCGCGGATGACCGATTATATTGAACTGTTATAATAGTTAAATCAGTTGTTAATAAAAAATAATCGAAAATGGGCTCGCCCGGATCCATAAAAAAGGTGATAGCATAT
>JBFYMY010000131.1:0-6943 GCA_041304645.1 Thermoplasmatales archaeon | reverse complement strand
GCTCTATTGATGGAGTCCATGCTGGGCCGCCCACCTGAGCAGTCCCTGCTGGAGAAGATGTTCCACGAGACAGAGGGCAATCCCCGATATATCATCGAACGTCAGAGGGAGCGGTCGATCGACCGCTCCATGAAATCTGATGTCCAGGTATCGCCACATGACCCCGCTCAGGACCAGCTCACCAAAAAGGTCAACACCCTTGACCCCTTTGCCAGAGAGGTCCTCGAGCTCCTCTCCGTCATAGGACGGGCGACCAGGCTCGAGGATATCATGTCCATGACCGGAAAGAGCGAGGAGGACCTCCTGGATGTGCTCGATTCACTGGAACAGATGAGGTTCATAAGGGAGACCGAGGACGGTTTCGTGTTCGAGCATAACAAGGTCAGGGAGTCCATCCATTCCATCATCCCCCCTGAGAAGAGGGTCATGATGCATCTGAGGATCGCCGATCGGTTCGAGATGAAGAAGGACCTGAGCGACCCTGATGGCACTGCATGGATGGCCGAGCACTACTTCATGGGGGAGAAGTTCAGGACCTCCCTGGAACTATCATTGACATGTTCGGATAGGTATCTGGAAAGGTCGTTCTTGGACCAGGCCCAGAAGGAGCTGGAACGGGCCCTTAATTGCCTGGAGCGACTTGATGATACCAGGGAGAATTGGGTCGTCCGCATCAATGTGATCATGTCCCTCGGGGACATCCATCAGCGCAGGGGCGAGCTTTTCCAGGCACTGAACAGGTACAATGAGGCCAGGGACATAAGTGAAAGGAGGTCGGTCACGCATGGCCTTTCATCGGCCTACCGGAGGATAGGCGACACCCTTCTGCGTCTCTTCGACTGGGACCAGACGGTGGACAATTACCTTCGTTCCCTGCACCTGTCCAAGAAATCGGAGGACCGGACCGAGGTGGCCCTCACCTTCAAGGGCCTGGGCAGGGTCTATTACCTCAAAGGGGACTACAACAGGGCCCTTGATTGCTACATGAGGTACCTAGAGAACCCGGACGGGGGCAAGTCCTCGACCTACATCATAGCCCTTCAGGAGATAGGTGACATTTACAACGAGCTTGGTGAGTTCAACCAGGCCTTGACCTATTACAAACTGTCGATAAGGACTGGTGAGGAGAAGCATCTGCCAAAGGAGACCGCACTCTCCCTCGTAAGGATGTCGAACGTCCTCTTGAGGGTGGGTGACCTTGAGGAGGCCCGTAGGTTCTCGGACCTGGCCTACTCGCTCATCAGGGATAACCTTGGAGATGATGTCTCCGAGAAGGCCCTCATAGGCTACATAGAGATGATGATCGAGTTCGGGGACCTCGAAGCCGCCGAGGACGGGGTATCCATGATACCTGGCGGTCTCGAGGGGGCCGGGTCGGACCGTCTCATAGATGCGGTCAAGGCCAGGATACATGCCCTGCTGCTCGCAAGGAGGAGGGACTTCGAACTCTCGCATATGGAAATGGAACGGTCCATGATGGTGCTGCAGGAGCTCCAGGTCCCGTTCCAGCTCGCGCTAACGTATTTCCACAGTGGGCTCATAAGGTTCCAATGCATGGAGGTCGATAAGGCCAAAGAGCTCCTCATCAAGGCCTCCGAGGTCTTCAAGACCATCAAGGCCATCCATTACATGAGCAGAACGGCATCGAAGCTGAGGGAGGTCACATTCATCATAGAAGGTATGAGGAGATAGGTCCGACCATCCTATGCGAATCTATTTTAAGGCAGGCTCCGTTACCTGCAAAACGGTATGGTGCTGAAAGTCGCACAGGCCCTCCTGTCCGTCACCGACAAGACCGGTCTGGAGGAACTGGCCAAAGGCCTGACCGAGCTGGGTGTCACGCTAATATCGTCAGGGGGCACCAGTGCCTTTCTCGGGTCAAAGGGCATAGTCACCGAGAGCGTTAGCTCGGTCACGGGCTTTCCCGAGATAATGGACGGCCGGATCAAAACGCTCCATCCTGCGATATTCGGAGGGATCCTGGCAAGGAGGCGGTCCGGGACCCACATGGCCGAGCTGAGCTCCAGGTCCCTTCGTCCTATCGATCTTGTCGTGGTCAATCTCTACCCGTTCGAGACGACCGTCTCGAGGGATGGGGCAACGGATGAGGAGATCATCGAGAACATAGACATCGGCGGACCATCCCTCATAAGGGCCTCGGCAAAGAACCACGAGGATGTGATAATCGTCGTTGACCCATCCGACTACGGGTGGGTGCTCGACTCCCTAAGGAAGACCGGGGACCTGACAGAGGAAGAGCGGTCGAAGCTGGCGACCAAAGCTTTCGCCCTCACCTCCGCCTATGATTCAGCGATCTACGACTGGATGCGTTCGAAGGGACCATCCGCCGATAGATGGGGCGATTCGCTCAGGATGAGGTTCGAGAGATGTATGGAGACGAGGTACGGCGAGAACCCTCATCAGCGGGGTGCTTATTTCACGGACCCATCCTTCAAGGGGGTTAGCGTCGCCAATTCAGAGGTCCTCTGGGGCAAGGAGCTCTCGTTCAACAATATCTACGATACCGATGCAGCCACCGACATCCTGCTCGAGTTCCCTGACGAACCTTGCTGCGTGGTCATCAAACACAACAACCCGTCAGGTGTGGCGGTGGGGGGCACTGAGGAAGCGGACCCCATGGCCAAGGCCTTCGAGCGTGCTTACAATGCCGATCCCCTTTCCGCATACGGCGGGATAGTGGGTATGAACCGTGAGTGCACCCTCGGTACCGCGGAGCTTATGGGCCAGTACTTCTTCGAGGTCATCATTGCCCCCTCCTTCGAACCTGAGGCTTTGGAGGTCCTCAAAAGGAAGAAGAACCTCCGGATCATTAAGAGCAAGGTCCCAATGGTCCCCTCGTTCCCCCCCGAGATGAGATGCGTCAAATTGAAGGGCGGCATGCTCATCCAGACGATGGAATGGCCGCCATTCGATCCCGCCGGATGGAAGGTCGTCACCAAGAAGGCTCCAGACGAGAGCGAGGTCTGGGACCTTGTCTTCGCCATGAAGGTCGTCAAGCACGTCAAGTCCAACTGCGTCGTCCTTGCCAAGGACCTATGCACTGTCGGTGTCGGCGCCGGTCAGATGAGCCGTGTGGACTCATGCTTCATGGCGGTTCACAAGGCCGGGGCCAGGTCAAAAGGGGCGGTCCTTGCTTCCGATGCGTTCTTCCCGTTCCGTGACGGGTTGGATATCCTTGCGCGCGGAGGGGTGGCCTCGGTAGCCCAGCCAGGAGGCTCTATACGTGACAAGGAGGTCATAGAGGCCGCGGACGAAGCCGGCATGTCCATGGTCTTTACAGGGCTGAGGCAGTTCAAACATTGAGATTTGGCCATCCGTCAATTATATCATATCAGCCCACCATGGCAGTCAGGGGTGAAGACGTTTGCATGCAGAAGGTTCCTCCATGGGTGCTGTCTCCTCTGTCGAGGGGGAGGTCCTAGGGGAGTATCCCTCGTTCCTGGAGACCTCCGAGATGGCGAAGGTGACGCCACCGGAACAGATGGTCGGAGGTCTGGTCGCGGTCCTGGCATCGGGCAGAGGGTCGGACTTCCAGGCGCTCGTTGATGCGGCCGAACGTGGTGAGGCCGACATAAGGATATCTCTTCTTGTATGCAATGAACCCGGAGCTCCTGTCATAGAACGCGCCGAAAGGCACGGCATCCCTCATGTGGTGATCGACCACAGGAACAGGACAAGGGAGGATTTCGAGAGGGAGCTCCATACGGTGCTCGTCGGTCGGGGCATAGGCCTTGTGGTCCTTGCAGGTTTCATGAGGGTACTTAGCCCATGGTTCGTTTCCCGGTGGAGGGACAGGATAGTGAACATCCACCCTGCCTTGCTGCCGTCGTTCCCGGGAGCCCATGCCCACAGGGACGTACTGGAACATGGGGTCAAGGTCACCGGTCTCACCATACATTATGTCGATGAGGACGTGGACCACGGCCCTATCATATTCCAGTGGCCGGTCAGGGTCATGGACGACGATTCGGAGGAGTCACTTTCCAGGAGGGTTCTGGAAGAGGAGCACCGATGGTACCCTCGCATAATACAGGCCATCGTTGACGGCAGGGTCCGCAGGACAGGAAGGCGTGTCGTCATAGAAGGGGAAAGTGGGTTCTACGACATGTCCGGTCCTTGATGGATAAGATGATAGGTGGGTCTAAAAATGCAGAGGGACCTGAAGGTCGTATCGGACTTCTCCCCGGGCGGGGACCAGCCAGGGGCCATAGATAGCATCGTTGCGGCCTTTGAGAGGGGAGAACGCTTCGTGACCCTTCTCGGTGTGACCGGTTCGGGAAAGACATTCACCGTCGCAAATGTCATAGAGAGGTTGAAGGTCCCGACCCTTGTCATAAGCCACAACAAGACTCTAGCTGCCCAGCTTGCGTCCGAGTACGGGACGTTCTTCCCCGAGAATGCCGTGGAATACTTCGTTTCCTATTACGACTACTACCAGCCCGAGGCCTACGTCCCGCAGAAGGACCTCTACATAGAGAAGGACGCATCCATTAACGATGAGATAGACCGGCTCCGACATAAGGCCACCCAGTCGCTCATGACAAGGAACGATTCCGTGATAGTGGCATCCGTATCCTGTATCTTCGGCCTTGGCTCTCCCGAGGAGTACAGGAAGAGCACCCTGGCGATAGGGGTCGGGGACAGGATGCTCAGGAAGGACCTCTATTCCCGGCTCGTCGAGATGCAGTATTCAAGGGGGGAGGGGCTTGAAAGGGGCACCTTCAGGGCACGTGGTCAGACCATTGAGGTATGCTCGGTCGACCAGACCGTGATAAGGATGGTGATAGAGGGCGATAGGGTCGCGAAGGTCCAGTACATGGACGCTGTGTCAGGAGAGGTCACCAGTGACCTGCCGGCCGTCATGATATTCCCGGCCACACACTACAATATCGAACCCTCAAAGCTAGGAGATGCCCTTGGCCGGATAGAAACGGACCTCGATTCGCGTCTGGCATGGTTCAGGTCCCAGGGAAAGCATCTGGAAGCGGAGAGGCTCGAACAGAGGACCAGGTACGACCTCGAGATGATAAGGGAGACCGGTTACTGCAACGGGATAGAGAACTACTCGAGGTACTTCGACGGAAGGTCTCAGGGACAACCCCCTTACACGCTCCTTGATTTCTTCCCTGAGAGGTACCTTCTCGTCATAGACGAATCCCATGTGACGGTCCCCCAGCTGAACGCCATGTACAACGGGGACAGGTCAAGGAAGGAGACCCTTGTCGAGTTCGGTTTCCGGCTGCCCGCGGCACTTGACAACAGGCCGCTCAAGTTCGAGGAGTTCCAGAAGAGGATCTCGATGGTCCTCTTCACCTCGGCCACCCCGGCCCCTTACGAGAAGAAGGTCTCAAAGACCGTTGTGGAGCAGATCATCAGGCCCACCGGACTGGTGGACCCGGAGATAGAGGTGCGACCGGTAAAGGGGCAGCTTGAGGACCTCATAGGCGAGATCAGGAAGAGGACCGCTGTCAGCGAGAGGACCCTTGTGACGACGCTGACCAAGAGGACGGCCGAGATGCTCTCGGACCATTTGAAGGAGCTCGGGATAAAGGTCCACTACCTCCACTCCGACGTAAAGACCCTGGACAGGATCGTGATCCTTAGGGACCTGAGGCTCGGCAAGTACGATGTCATAGTAGGTATCAACCTTCTAAGGGAGGGCCTTGACCTGCCAGAGGTAAGCCTGGTCGCCATCCTGGATGCCGACAAGGAGGGATTCCTCCGGTCGGAGACATCGCTCATACAGACCATAGGGAGGGCGGCCAGGAACGTTTCGGGCAAGGTGATGATGTACGCCGACAACATCACCAATTCCATGAGGAGGTCCATTGACGAGACCAATAGGAGAAGGGATATCCAGGTGGCATTCAACAAGGAGCACGGCATCACCCCCAAGACCATAAGGAAGGATATCAGGTCCATACTGCCCGAGAGGGCAGCTATCCTTGAAAGTGAGGTGGGTCTATCGAGCGGCGCTGACATAAATGAGATGATCGCCGATATCGAGAACGAGATGCATGTAGCAGCGTCCGAGCTCCGCTTCGAGGAGGCAGCCCTCCTGAGGGACAGATTGATAGAGCTCAAGAAGAGGAGGCTCTGAGGTCATTCCTCGGGCCGTCCTCTGCCCCTGTTCCTCACGGCCGAGACAAGGACCGATATCCCAAGGACGGCAAGCAGCACTGAACCCCCCAGGACCAGCAGCCAGAACGCCTGGTCTGACCCATCCTGCCCTGGGGTCCTTTCAAGGATGATATCCCCGAGCTCCTTCACCGGACCTTGAGAGACCGTGAAATCCAATACCCTATCTCTATGACCTTTGCACCTTAGCTCCAGCGTATGGTTGCCGGGCAGAAGTTGGAGCTCGAACCTGCCGTCGGCTCCGGTTGTCATCACGAACGAGCTATCAGCTGTCATCTCAACTTCGGGTAAAGGCCTCCCGTCGATGTCAACGGTCCTGCCCGTCACCTTGACAGGCGTGACCGAACTGGAGCCAGTGCGGAACATCCATTGAAAGACCATTTCGTTCCCAGCTTCGTCCTTTCCGGATAGGGTGACCTGATAGTCCGTGGAAGGCTGGAGATGGAGCTCTCCTGAAAGGACCCTATTGCCCACCGTAACGAATGCTAGGTCCATTCCGTTCAAGGTTAGGGCGGCATCGCCAACCAAAGGTTCGTTCAATCCAACCTCTATGGTCGTATTGAAACCGACGGAATCGCCCTGCGGAAGATATGAAAGGGCCCTTGGAGGCGTGATGTCTATCATGATATCAATGGACAAAGAACCCATGTTCCCTGCCAGGTCTGTCCCGAAAAGCTCCAACGTGTGCTTCCCTTCCCTGAGCTGGGACAGGACGACGCTGCCCTCAGGGTCATCTATCTCGACGTTCTCCCCGTCGAGCCTCATCTCGTAGCGGTCAAGGGTC
>JBFYMY010000130.1:0-11071 GCA_041304645.1 Thermoplasmatales archaeon | reverse complement strand
GGAGGATAGACAGACACCTCTTAACGGCACCGTTCCCGGCACCGGAATAGGGATCGTCCAGACACCAGGCCATACCCCTGACCACGCATCGCTCCTTGTCGATTCCGGCGGGTTGCGCCATTTGATCGCTGGCGATCTGTTCTGGTGGGAGGACGGAGCAATGCCGGAGGCCACTCCCGAAGCGCTCCTGGGACTCCCCGATGAGACCGCCAATGACCGGAGCGCCCTATTGGGTTCCAGGGCATCGGCCTTGGAAGAGGCCGACGTCCTCATTCCCGGGCATGGGCAGATGGTCCGGATGATCAGACCCCCTCAGTGACCGAGCTTGCCCACAAGGGGGACGAAGATGCAGTAGGTCAACGGCTCCTCCTTGAACGTATCCCCGGTCCTTGTGAACCTGATGAGCCGCTGTGTGGAGTATTTGGGCCCAACGACCCCCAGAGCAATGCCATCTCCACCTAGCTGGTCCAGTACCAGTCGAGGGACGGACGGGGCCGCGCAGGTGTAGTAGATACGGTCGAACGGGGCCTTATCGGGAAGCCCCACAGAACCGTCTCCTTCTATAACGGTCACGTTTCCTGTCCCGGAGCGCTCCAGGTTCTCCCTGGCAATTGAAGCGAGCTCGGGAACGACCTCTATGGAGCAGACATGCCCTTTTGCTCCCACCAGGTTCGCGACGACGGCCGCATGGTAGCCGGAACCGGTGCCTATCTCCAGCACCTTATGGCCCTTATTTGCCTTCAGCTCCTCGACCATTATTGCGACCATGTGCGGGGCCGATATGGTCTGCCCCCATCCGATCTGGAGCGGATGGTCCCCGTATGCGTCATCCGACAGCCTCTCGGGAACGAAATGGATGCGGTCCACTGCCCTCATGGCGTTCTCTACGGTCCTGCTCCTCACAACGCCCTCCTCCCTGAGGTAGTTGACGAGCCCATCGTTCCTGGAAACGCCTCTCCTATCCATAGGACCACCTGCCTGAACGTACTCTGATGATGAGGGGATGTCCCGGTATGGTATCTCAGGTCCCTCCGAGCTCTATGGTCTCCTCCCTTCCCGGACCGTACGAGACCAGAGTTACGGCAGCAAGGACCTCGCGCTCTATGAGCGAGACAAATCCATCGAGCCCCTGTGGAAGCGTACCATCCGCTCTATGGGCCTCCCACTCATCCTTCGATAGCTCCCCCCAACCCTTGAGCGTCCTGTAGATGGGCCTGCACTCCTTGAGAAGCTCAAGATGCGAGGGGAAGTCCCTGATGACGGTCGGGAGGCCGCACCGCTCCGCGGTTTCCCTGGACAGGGCGTATTCGGTGCAGACCTTAACCTCCTTGAGCGATGAGAGGACATCGGTCTTGGTCAGGGCCAGCTCCCCGATGGAGTTCCACCTCACCGATGAACGGACAAGGACCAGGTCCAGCCAACCGCACCTCCGCGGCCTGTTGGTGGTCGTTCCGAACTCGCGTCCGACCTCCCTCATCATCTCCCCCACATGGTCATTGAGCTCGGTAGGGAACGGCCCTTCACCGACCCTTGTGGTATATGCCTTGGAGACCCCTATCACCCTTTCGAACCAGGAGGGCCCTATGCCCGAGCCCGCCGATGCGTTGCCAGTGGAGCAGGAGGAGGAGGTGACGTACGGGTAGGTGCCCCGGTCTATGTCAAGGAAGGTACCCTGGGCACCTTCGAGGAGGACCCTTGCCCCTTTGTCCAGCATATCGTTGAGGAGTGCGGGTGCGTCCCTGGTCCTTGGGACCAGGGTCCCTTCGAGCGCCCTGAGCTTGCCCAGGACCTCATCCGGATCGAAGGTCACAGGGCCTCCCAATGCGCCGCAGATGGCGGAAGTGTCCCTGCATCCCTTCCTGACCTTTTCCTCGAGCAGGGAAGGATACCTTAGGTCGGAGGCCCTGATACCGGTCCTTCCCATCTTGTCCTGGTAGCAGGGGCCTATGCCCCTTCCGGTGGTCCCTACCCTTGAAGATCCGGCCTTGGACGCTTCCTGGACCCTGTCCAGCTCCCTGTGGTAGGGCATGATCAGGTGGGCCCTGTCGGATACCACGACATTAGATGTGGATATGCCTCTGGACTCGAGGTCCCTTAGCTCCTTGTCCAGGACCCAGGGGTCGACCACGCATCCGTCACCGATGACCGCCGCAACCCCTTCCCTGATGACCCCTGAGGGGACTATATGGAGCTTGAACTTCACATCTCCGACCACGATCGTGTGGCCGGCATTGTTGCCTCCCTGGAACCTGACAACGGCATCCTGGTCCCTGGCGAGAAGGTCCGTGATCTTACCCTTCCCCTCATCTCCCCACTGAGTACCTAAAAGGACGGTGCATGCCATGACGACCGTTCATGCCATAAATCGATGGTTTATTTCTATATGTCGCCGGGGTGCGAAAAAAGGTCCGAAAGTGCCCTTTCTGGACCATCTGGATAGCCATGAGGGATAGTAGCTGGAGCGAATAATTACATCGTAACGGTTAAATCGGTCCACCTTGATACTAAGCAGTAAAATGGCGTAATGCCAGTGAATTACCGATGATTTAAGGGGTGAAAGGATTTGTTCAAGAACACGGTCATGGGGCTCGAAAAGGTCTTCAAGGACGACATCAAGAAACCCAAGGTGATCCTTGTCACAGGTCCCCCGGGGTCCATGAAATCGAGCTTCATATACACGCTCCTCACATCCTACCTGTCCCAGGGGAACGAGTTCGGCGTCTATACGACCCTTGAGGAGTCCGTCGCATCCCACCTTTCGAACATGGAGAGCCTCGGGATAAGCCTCTGCCTCAACCTCCAGATAACCGATTTCACCGATATCAGGGAGGAGGAGGAGAACGTCGATTACCTCAAGTTCCTCGAGAAGATGCTCACCCACTTCAAGAAGCTGAAGGGCGACCAGTTCACCTGCTTCGCACTGGATTCCCTCGGCGCCCTTTACTCCCTTATGGACGGTGAGGAGAACATGAGGAAGAAGATGTACCACTTCTTCCAGCTGCTCCGTGACCTCAACCTCTACAGCTTCATAATCATGGAGAGGCCGGCCGAGGGCGATTCCAACCTCCTGGGCAACGAAGGCTTCCTTGCGGACGGGATCATCTACCTTGGTCTGAAGAGGCGGCAGGGACGCCTAAGCAGGTTCATCCAGGTGGAGAAGATGAGGGCCTGTGACCATTCCATGGAGATGCATGCTCTGGACCTGAGGATGGGTAAGATCTTCGTTCTTGGACCCATCTTCGAGTGATGGTGGCCGGGAAGGTAGATGATGTCAGATAACGAGGGCGAACGAGGCAGGGCCAAGCAGGATTGGTTCCTTGAGCACGGTTCGATACAGGCCGAGCTCATGAAGCTCAAGAAGGAGGCCCTGAGGTCCAAAGCGGAGGAGACCGGCAAGAAAAAGGTCTCCAATGGCGATCCGTCCAGGGAAGCTCCATCGGGCGAGGGGACCGAGAATGGACCAGGCCAACGGGGTGGACCGGGCCAAGAACCCTCGGAATTGAAGGATGAATGTCAACCCATCGACAGGGCCCAAAGCCCTCCACACGTTGACAGGGTGGACGATGTGGTGAATGAGGTGGAGGGCGGTGGCAGTGAAGGAAGGGCTCCAAGACTGCCTACCGGCAAGATACCCACCGCACCCAATCTGTCCCAGAAGATAGCCTCGGTCATTCAGCTGGAGAACAAGCTCAAGCGGCGCAAGTACGAGATGGAGAGGAACAGCAGGGAGAAAGTGGCCTCTGCCGAGGAGAGCGCGTCCCCTCCCAAGGAGGCGCCAGATGTCACAGGGACACCGACCTTGCCGGCCCCGGAGCCCGTAATGGTCGCTTCCTTGGATAAGGATGGTCCTTTGACAGTCCCTTCGGAGATACAGGGAACCTCAGCCGCCGGTCCCGATGAAAGCGCTCCACGAACCGTCCCTGATGTCCCGGTCCAGGAAACGGCCCAGGTCAGGACGGACCTGGACCTTGATATTGGAAGGGAAGCCAAGGTCGAAGGTCCGCTGTCGGACCAGAACGTGCCCGCTCCCCCCAAGGTCGAGGAAATGTCACCCGCGGATGGGGCAACACAGCGGCCGGGTATCGATGGACAGTTAGCATCACAGCCCATACCGGAAGAAGAACAACCCATACCGGATGCAGAGGTTCCTATGGAGGGTCGGTTCGAAATGTCCACGCCCCTGCAGGATGACGGAACCGAAATGGACCGACCAGATGATAGGAACGATAAAGGAACTGAGGGAACGGGATCCCCGTTTCGAACGAATGGTGAACGGTCAGAGCCAGGCAGGAACAGCAAGGAATGGCTTGAAGTGGCCAAAGGTCCGAAGAGACCTGCGAAAAGGGAGGAAAAGGGCAGCTCGCCCTTCGGCAGGATCCTGGGTCTCTTTAAAAGGAAGGGAAAATGAGGTATAGACCATCATAAGTAAGGTAAGCAAGGGAAAAGATAACTAACAATGAACGCTTGGAGACATTGACGAAGGGAAATCGATGGAAGATGAAGGCGATATGATGACGGCCGGGGATCAGGGAACTCGGGAAATAGGGGCCCCCTCCACTTCAATGTACCCTGAACCAGGCGAGATGGCAAGCGCAATAGAACAGCTTAAGACCCTTGGGGTCAAGGTCACGACCATGAAGAGGTCCCTCTCTGAGTATAAAAGAGCACATGAAGAGGGCGGCCAGGACCTTGATGGTCCTTACAAGAGGTTGATGGACCGTATTGAGAAGGGGTGGGCCGCCTGGTCGGCCACGAGGTTGGGCCTGGACCTGACCCTAGCAAGGATGTCCCTTGAAGCTCTCCGGGAGATAGGCCTTCCGGTGGACGAACTAAGGCTAAGGATGGAAGGGATCGACCATAAGGACATGAAGAAGGCTGCCGAAGGCAGGGAGGCGGCCTCGGTCCTCAGGTCCGATATGGCGAGCGCCCTTGAGGGTCATTCCGATAGGGTCCTGCCCGAAGCATGGATGGCCCTTGACAGGGCAATGGACTCCTACGAAGAGGTCGCAAGGGTCCCAGAGAAGGCCGACAAGGTCAAGAGGCTCTTCAAGAAGGTGCTCCAGGCCGTATCGAAAGAGGACGTGAACAATACACTGGTCTACAGCAAGACCCTCTACACGGAGGTCCAGAGGCTATTATCGGACGAGATCGCAAAGGACAGGTTCAAGGCCATCAAGGACGAGGTCAAGGGCCTGATGGGCCTGATGGAGGAGTACCGGAAGTTCGGGCTCGAGACCGAGGGGCTCGGTTCCGAGATATCCATAATAGACAGGAGCCTGGAATCAGGAAAGGTCCTGGAGGCACAGGGCCTTATGAACCGGATGACCAAGACCCTATATAGGACCGAGAACGAGCTACACCGCAGGAAGGGAACGGTGAACCTGATAGAGGCAATGGACCTCGTTGAGGAGTACGGTCCGCTCCTGGACCTCTCTGAGGAGCGTTCGCTCTTGCTGAAGATCGTCGAGGATAAGGGCAAGCTGTCAGCAAGGAAGTTCATGGAGGAGACAGGTGGTGTCCTTGATAGGGTAAAGGACACATTGTTCAAGAACTTCCAGGGCCAGGTCAAGGAGAGGCTGGAGACCCTTGAACGCTCTCTTGTTGGCATAGGTTTCATATCAGAGGAGAACCGGATCCAGCTATCGGACCTGAAGGGGTCCATTGATGATTCACTCAAAGAGCACAACATCACGGAGGCGATGGAGTACATCTCGCTCGCTGAGAGCACCTTCGGACAGTCAGAGGGGGAGAGAAGGCTCCTTGAGATCAAGAGCAACTATTCACGGTTCCTGAAAGAGTATGAGATGCTATTGGAAGAGGACCTGGAGATAGCCGAGGTCAAGGAGCAGCTGGATGAGCTGGAGAAGATGTTCCTCTCCGACGAGGTGGGCATGGAGGACCTTTCGACGAAGGTGTACCAGGCCGGGGTAATGGTCCAGGACAGGATAGTCGGCTTGCGCAAGAAGGCGTTCGGAAGGGAGAGGGAGAGGTTCCTTTCCATGATGGACTCCATTTCGCTCTCCGGCGGTGCCAGGTCCAAGCTGGAGGAGAGACTTGAAGAGCTGGGGTCCCTCATAGGCAGCGTGGAGGAGGGCGTCTTCGAACAGGACCTTTCTAGGTTCAGGGCAGAGCTCGAATCCGAGATGACATCCTATGTCAAGGACAACTACTCGAGCTGGTCCCAACGCATAGCTGGGGAGATGGATTCGCTTTCATCATCCAGTGTCGACCTTGCGCCCCTGAGGCCCAGGATAGAGGAGGCGAACAGGCTCTACGAGGCGGGGGACCTGTTGGGCGTGGGAGAGGTCATGAGAGGCCTGGAGCAGGAGGTCCTAAAGCTCGAGGATGACGTGGAGCTAAAAAGGGCGGAGGAGCTGATAAACTCCGCCGAGTTCATGTTCGACGAGGCCGTCAGGGCCGGTGCTGACGTCAAGGACAAGAAGGGCTCCCTCATCAGGGCCAAGGAGCTCATGGCCAGCGGTGACATCGAAGGCGCAATGGAACTGGCCAGAGAGGTCGAAGGGTCGGTCAAGAGCAGCTGGATGGAGTTGAAGCGCGGCAGGCTCGAATCGGAGATGCAGGGACTGAAGACCTACATGGAGGATTCGACCAATCTAGGACTTGACATCACCGATGCCACATCCATGCTCCATGAGGCCGAGTTCATGTTCAACGAACAGAAGCTGGACCAGGTCTCGAACCTTGTGAACCGTGCAAAGGAGGACATAGAGGAAAAGAGGAACGCTTTCTTCAGCGACAGTGCAATGAACACAATAAACAAGCTCAAGGAAGAGATAGAGACCCTTGACCAGATGGGCATTGACCATCTCGAGGCCGAGACCATGCTGATCGAGGCAGAAAGGCTCTTCATGAACGAGGAATACGAGAAGGCCTATTCACTGACCCTGAACATCAGGGAGCAGCTCAGCGAGTCCAGGGATAGCTACCTCAACGAGCTTGTCCCCAGAGAGCTCAACGATGTCAGGAACAGAATGGGCCGCCTTGAGAGCCTGGGGCTCGACACGTCGAGCTTAAAGAAGATGCTGGACGACGCGGAGGAGGCCCAGGGCTCGGGAACACTTCTTCAGAGCCTTGATTCCCTAAAGAGGGCAAGGGAGGTCTCCGATGAGCTATTCAGGAGCCATATCACGCTCGCGATACCCGAGACCATCGTGGATGTCAGGAAGCAGATGGACATTGCCATCGAAGATGGTATGGACCTATCGGATGTGAGTGAGCTTTTATCGAACGCAGAGGAGCTCTTCAGGACGGAGCAGTACGACATGGCAATGGAAGTCGTGGAGCAGGCCCAGGACACCTTCAAGAGCGTAAAGAAGGAGTTCTTCAAGGGGAAGTACCTGAAGAACATGGAGCTCGTGGAGAACATAGTTGACAAGGCCCAGGGCATGGACATGGAGATGGACCTTTCCAAGGCGAACATAAACATGGCCAAGGACGCCTTCGAGAGGGGTGATTTCGAGGCCTCCCACACTCTTATGGAGAAGATCATGAGGTTCCTAGAGAGGTCCATGGACGAGAGGTCCGAGAGCAAACAGCGTGAGACGGTCCAGACGGTCTTTGACGAGGTCAAGACCCTGCTCATGGTCGCTGAGGGTGAGAACATAGATGTTGGCGATGAGAGAGCGCTGTTCATGATAGCAGGGGACCTCCTGACCAAAGGGGACTTCGAACAGACGGAACATGTCCTTGAGGGCATAAAGATGGGGGTCAACGAGAAGCGGCTCCTAATGAAGCGCAGGATCATAGAGCGGTCCATCCAGACGACCGATATCCTGCTCCAGAACATGAACGGGATGGGCATAGACACCTCCGCTGAGAGAGCTCTCATAGAGGAGCTCAAGGAAGCCCTCCGTCGGAACGACCTCGACCTCTGCGACGAGATCAACATGAAGCTCATAAACACACTGCAGCGGAACGAGGGACCATACACGGTCCAGAAGGTCCAGAGGGAGCTCTCGGAGCTCAGGGCGTCCATAGTCCAGGCCAACTCGATGGGACTTGATACGACCGTTCCCCAGCAGTACCTCACCGATGCCATAGAGCTCTTCGAGGGCAACGACCTGGATGGCTCCGAAAAACTGATAGGCGAGGGCAAGGCGGCGTTGGCCGCGCTGCACGATGAGCGCAAGGTGAGCGAGTTCGAGAAGGCACTCTCCGACCTCCGGACCCTCATGGACAGAGCGGTCTCCTATGGGATCCCGGTGGACGATGAGGAGGCGCTGATAAAATTGGCAAGGGCGGGCTTGGACGCAGGGAACAGGGAGACAGCTCTATCATTGCTGCATACCGCAAGGATCGGTGTCGATGCAAAATTGAGCTCCAACTATCAGACCACCTCCGAGGGTTACATCCAGCAGATACCTCCTTACATCTTGGAGCTGAAGGGACAGGGAGTGGACGTTAGCGACCTGACCGGCATCTATAACGAAGGCCTCTCCGACCACGGCTCCGGTGATTACGAGAGTGCCGCTGCCAAGTTCGCATCCATCCTCGAGCTCGGCCAGGAGATGAGGAACCAGAGGGAGCTCTCTGTGCTCAGGAGGACTTTCACCAAACAGGAGCAGAGATATGCCGACCTAAAGGCCATCGGGATGAAACCCTCAAAGAAGCTGGATGATGCGTTCGGATCGGCGAAGGCCGTGATAATGAGGGACAGCGTGGACTTCTCGAAGGTCGAGGAGATAATCAGGAGGCTCGACATCTATCTGAACAAGAAGGCGGTGCCCTACATCAAGGACCTTGCCAGGAAGCACATAACCGATGCGAGAATAGCGATAAAGGAGTCCGGCGCTTCTGGAGAGGACCCGCGTGTCGTTACCAAGCTGAAGGAGGCGGCCAGAAGCTTCGGTGCGGGGGAATTCGAAACGGCTGACAGGGTCGCCATCGAGCTCAGGGAAGAGTTGGACAGGGTCAGGATGGAGGAGACCGAGCAGGTCCTGAAACATGAGATCGCCTCGGTTAAGAGGGTCCTATTGAGGCTCAAGACCCTTGGTTCCAATGTTTCGAACGCCGAGAAGCTGGTCGCAAGGTCGGAGGCTGCACTTGGCTCGTGCCGGTTCGACAATGCCGAGAACCTCATCTCAGCGGTCAAGGATGCCGTTAACGAGGTGGTCACCAGGAACCTGAGGGAGACCGCCCTTGAGACAATCGAGTTCGTGGAGGCCCTCGTAAAGTACCTGTCGGAGAACTTCTCTGGCGTCAGTGTGCATATAGGTCCTGTGAACGAATTGGTCAAGGCGGCAAGGAACGATTTCAAGGGAAGGTCGTTCAAGGAGGCCAGGCAGAAGGCTGATGAGGCTAGGACGCTAATAGAGAAGTCCGAGCTTCAGAACATAGGCCAGTTCCTATATGTTTTCAGGAACATGCAGGCCGAGGAGATATCCAAGACCGCAAGGAACAGGATCGACGAGCTTGCCCAGAAGGGAATGGAAGTGACCAAGGTGAGGATGCTCTTCGACAAGGCCCAGGAGCACTTCGCCAAAGAGGAGTACGAGAAGGGCAGGCAGATGATAACCTTCGCCAGGGTCATGATGTCCGAGATGGACCAGCAGACCCTTCGAGATGCGGCAGTTGACGAGCTCAACACCGCGCACCTGGAGATCCTTGCCATGAAAAAGGACGGGTTGGATGCCACCAGCGCCTACAAGCTGTACAACAACGCCAAGGATGCGTTCACCTCCGGTGAGTACAAGAAGGCCGTACTTCTGGCCAAGAAAGCGTCCCTAAGACCCAAGAAATGAGCGGATAAGGACAATGAGACATCCTCCCCTGACCGATGTTAGGGTCCGCCCGCAAGATTTATATCCTGTACTCCATTAGGGCCGTTCATGGCCCCACCCAAGAAGAACAAGAAAGGGGAAGGCTTCCATTCGGCAGCTGGCCTCATACGGTACTTCGACGCGGAGGAAGAGACCGCGGTCAAGATAGACCCCAGGTACGTCGTTGCCGCATGTCTCATAACCGTCGTGGTCGTCGAGCTTCTCAGATGGCTCGTTCCCCTGAAGTGAGCGTCAGCATCACTTGTTCGCCCAAGGGAGGATGAGCACCGGGATGTCGATGTTCGTCATTATCCTGTCTATTATCCAGCCGGCCACAGCCCTGCCTTCGGTCGCTCCCATTATGATGATGTCCACATCGTTGAACCTGGCCTGACCTATTATGGTGGACGATACCTCGCCAACGGCACGGACAAGGGTATGTTTCACGTTCTCCTGTATGCAGACCCGGTCGAAGATGTCCAGGGCCTGGTCCCCCTCCGTTATGTCCTCTCCCTGGTCCCTTATATGGACGATGACCAGTTCGGCATCGAAGCTCTTGGCTATCCTTGTGAGCCTTAGCGCGTTCCTTCTTGCGGGTTCGGGTCCCGATGTGGGTACTAATATCTTTATGGACATAGGGGTCAACTCCTAACGGACCAGGGCCTTCTGGATCGAGTCGCGCAGGGCCTTGAGAAGGAAGGGTTTCTCAAGGAAATCGACAACGCCAAGGTCCAGGGCGGCCTGCTTGACAGAGACGTCCGCCGATATGAATATTATCTTCTGGTCAGGGTCCATGTTCAGTATCTCCATGGCGGTCTCCAGCCCGTTCCTAGCAGGCATCCTGTGGTCCAGGAGTACAAGGTCAGGCCTCAACTTTAGCTCACAATAGGTCCTGAGGGCCCTCTCCCCGTTGGTCTCGGTCGCCACTACCTCGTGCCCGAACGTCCTTATCATCTCCGAGAAGAGCGAGAGGAGCTCCCTTTCGTCATCGACTATCATTATTCCGGCCATGGGAACACGGACCATACCCCGATGGTCCCGGTAATGGCCCGGTCGATATATTAATGGAGCGATTGGCCGTATGGTATGCGGTCTCCCAGCGTCCCGTCCGTCCGAATATCCCCGGTGGAAAGGTTATTAGAGCGCTTGTGAGATTTGCGTGGGATGTACGGGGGAACAGCCGCATCGGTCCTTGAGCGCTTCGGGACCCGCATCGGGGATAATGTAGAAGCGGTGCTCACGGTGGGGGGGTACGCAGGCGGTCCCGAGAGGAGGGAGCTCGTATTAAATGG
>JBFYMY010000129.1:0-9808 GCA_041304645.1 Thermoplasmatales archaeon | reverse complement strand
GAGGATGCGTTCCCCGTTTTGATGTCATCTATATCCACATCCTCGCTGCGGACCCAGTCCATGTAAGAGTTCGTTCCCTTGATGAGGAACACCGAGACCGGAGGGCCAGTCACATCGACAGCGGCCGAGAGGGACATCCGGTCCCCAGCGTTGAAATCGATGGTGAAGACAAGAGGTCTGTCTATGTCTATCACCTCCACAGCGCTCCTCCTTTCGGCCGAATTGACCTGCAGGGTCAGGGGGCAGAGGAATAGGATGGAAAGGGCCAAGACCAAGGTCCAATGATACCTCATGGACCATGCTATTAATCGGACAGGTTCTTAAGTCTTTTGGGGAACTTAAAAATTTCAATGGTCATAGGATGGACCCCTCCATCTATCGTTATATAGGAGCTCTGCCAATTCTTAATGGGGGTAGCGGTCTTGGCTGACATAGTCGATCTCCACCTGCAAAAGCTCAATATCTTCGAGGATTTCCGGAAGACGCCCGTTCTGAGCCCGAACGACCAATACCTCGGGCTTGCCTGGATGGAGGGTGAGTTCAAACTTCATAGGCACAATATGGACGAGGTCTTCGTCATCCTTGAGGGGCACCTCTCCATAGAGGTGGAAGGTGAGTTGAAGGAGCTCGACCCGGGCATGGCCATCATGATAAGAAAGGGCGAGAGGCACATGAGCAAGACCTCCATCAGGACCCTTGTTGCGGTATTCGAACCGAAGGAGATAACGACGGAGTTCGTTTGAGTTTATTAAGGACTGAAATAAAACGAGCTATCATGACCATCCCTCAAACGATGACGATATCCTGGACGGCCGATACGAAGAGAGTATCGGTCGCTATGGGATATCTGGTGAAGATATCGGACCCCTCCTTCTCTATCTCCTCTAACGTGAAACCCATTATGGTAAGGTCCGAATCGTTCGAACGCCTCTTGATTATGGACCGGACCTCATCTTCGCTATCGTATGAATAGGAGCGGACCGACCTGACGGATATGGGCAATCTCCCTTTGGAGATCAGCATCTTCACCCTCTTGGCTAGCTGTGCCTTCTCCCCCCTCGGGAACAGCGTATGGATGGTGATATCGGCCTCGCTCCATTCCTGGTGTTCCAGGATGATGTAGGCAAGGAGTATCATCAGGTTCACGTTCCTGAAATCGTCCTTCATGATCCACAGGTCTATGTTCCTCCTCGTTCCGAAATAGTGCTCCGTGGACCTGAGGACCAGGGTATTGAAGCTCGCGGCCATTGCGGTCCTGATGCCCTCCATCACCTTAGTGAGCTCTTCTGTCCTGTTCTGATTGAACTCGAACATTATCGTGTTGTTGTCAAGACCGGATATGCCCGATATCTGGACCGTTTGCGCAACAGCGGTCAGCATGGATGGTGATACCAGAGTTGCGACCGAATAGTTCGCCTTGGTCATCCTCATCTCCCTGATGAGGCCCTTCTCGATCCTCTTGGATGCTTTGAGAGTGTCCTTGTCGAGCTTCCCGATGGTCAGATGGAGCAAGGTACCGAATCCGTAATGATGGGATATCCATCGAAGGACGTCCTTCGGACTGGCGCGCTCCTTGGCATCCGTCGTTATGGCGATGACGGACGGCCTCCAGTTGAACTTGTCCGGTTTTGACATGGTCCTCTGCAGATTGATCTTCATGAACCTGGCTAGCTGGAACATCACGCCCTGGAAGATTATGGCGAAGGACCTGGACCTCTTATGGCGGTAGCCGAGGCTTAGATAGATGCCCCCCATGATGAGCAGGGTGACGATAGCGTAGATTGGGCTGAACTGGAACATCACGCCGAAGCAGAGGACCGCACCGACCAGCGATATGTACCATCGGGTCTTGAACGTGGGCCTGTAAGAGGGGTTTCCGGCGAAATGCTCCATGAACGATATCAGACAGACAGAGCCGTAGGTGATGAGGAAGAACATGGTGATGATCTGAGCGACCGCGTTCAGGTCGCCCAAGAAGAGGAACACCATCGCTATCAATGAGGATATGAGCATCGCATTCGTAGGTTCGTTCTCCCTCCCGCGGCCGAACTTGAGGAAGTCCATTATGGTCCTGTTGGGGATGATCTTATCGCCGCTCAGAGCCTGTAAGGTCCTGGGGGCAATGAGGGCAAAGCCCACTGCTGATGAAAGTGTAGCGCCGAAGAGGCCAATGAGAATGACCGCTCCAAGGTTGATGTTCGGCGTTATCCCCTTTGCAAGGTCATATATTATCAGATTATTGGAAGCAAGTGATTCAGTAGGTGCGCTAAGATACAATTTGATGATCATTGCCAGATATACGAAGAAACCCATGCCTATAGCGATCATTATCCCTTTGGGGATCGATTTTCCAGGGTCCTTCAGGTCACCGGACAGCCCGACCCCAGCCGTCATCCCCGTGAAGGCTGGGAAGACAATGGCAAAGACCGTGATGAACGGGAGCGGGTTCGCCGTGGTCTCAGTGATACCTGAGGAGGCACCTGCCATGGAGGGGCTTATCATGAAGACCGCAACCCCTGCCATCATTCCGGCGAATATCACATAGAGGAGCTTTATCCCGATGTTCGCCCCCCTTGTCAGAAGGATGGTGAACATCACCAGACCCAGGGGGATGCTTATCATCCTCGGGTCGTAGACCATGCCGAAGGGCAATCGGTCCAAGAGCTGTTCCTGGATGAACGGTACAAGTGGCTTCACCCCTTCAGTGAAACCGATGATGTAGAAAGAGACCGAGATCGCTTGGGCCGCATATAGCATGACACCGATCGTGCCCCCTATCCTTGGTCCGAAGGACCGGCTGATCATGAAATATTCGCCCCCTCCCCCCACCCTGAGGTTCGTTGCTATCTCGGAAACGGCAAGGCCTGTCGGGATGGTTATTGCATGACCCAGGACTATGATTAGAAGGGCATAGAGCAGTCCGACATGACCGAGCGCGAACCCGAACCTCAAGAACATTATGGCGCCCATGATAGCGCAGACTGAGGTCAGGAAGACCGGGGCCGTTCCAAAACCGTAGCCACGCTTCCTGACGGTCTTCTTTGTCTTGTCGGCCATCCCGAACGCACCTGACCCGTTCCATTCTGTTCCCGTTATCGATCTCATAGTAATAATGATGGCATATTATTTATTCTTTTACCGGGTAATTTACCAATATGGTATTCATTGGCCAAATATGCTCAATTGTCAGTCCCTGTCCGCCCTCAGGACCTTATGGACATGCCCCCCGACCAAGAGGACTATGTATTCGCCCTTCTTGACACCGCCCTTTGCCATCCGTAATCCTACGACCGTTATCCTGGCTGCTCTTCTCAAGGACCTACCGGATAGTGACAGACCATTACCGGCCGTCCTTCTGAGAGCTCCTTTGGCAATCGATATGCCGTCATTCCCTCTCTCCTTGACGGCCAGTGCCAGCTGCTCCCCCTGCGGTCCAAGGACCCTCACCGGTGCGGTGATGATGTCCATTTTCTGATCCACCAGTAGATCGGTCGCCTGGTTCAGTTCCTTTATGGTTTCCCTATTGCTCATGAGGGTGAACCTGGTCGTCCTTTCGCTCAATCCCTCGACGGCGATGACGCCTTCCTCTGCAAGGTCTATGACCTTTGTCAATGCCCCGGCCGTGGTCGTCACTGCCTTTTTCGGGTTCCTCACAACATATATTATCAGGACTATCATCACCATGACCATGAAGATCTGGAGGACATTGACCGTCTTGAGCCAACCGAAGAACGGAGAGCTATCCAGTATAGGGCTTATCGATTCCGATAAAAAGGCATAGGTGAGGGATTCAACCATCGAACCGACAAGGACCGCTAACAGGACCTTGTAAGGCTTCAAACCCATTATCCTACCAAGTATCGCCCCTCCGATGCCTCCAGCCCCCTTGAAGGGGACGAGAACGAACATGGTAGTAGCAATGAAGGCGGCCTTGGAGAACCATTTGGACCTGGCGACCCTTTCCTTACCCTTCTCCTCGGCCGTCGTGAGCTTTGGGCCGAGGTACTTCACGGATTTGATCCAGTCGTAGTTCCAGATCAGGAACAGGCAGTAGCAGACGTCTATGAGCGAAGTGACGGCACCCACGAGGAGCGCGGGTGGGGGGTTGGAACCGAGGATGGTCTTCGGGATGAGTATCTCCTTGCCCATAAGTGGGATCGCATAGAACAGCCAGACATTAAGGAGGTTCTTCGCTGTAGGCCAACCCATAGATACTAGCACGCTACCAACGCTAAGAGCAAGGATGACGGCTCCCAGGACGAAGGGGAGGATGAACTGGAACAGTTTGACATTCTTGTCCTTCTTCTCCCAATCGGTCTCAAGGTAGCGTCGGATAAGGTCCCTCGTCGCGGAGAGCCTCTTGCCGTTTAGGTCGAATAGCTCGAACTTGAACGGTTGTGAGACCTTTTTTCTCATTCGAACGAGGAGAATGGGGCTTTTCGTATTTAATTTACAACCGCTCACTCTTCGATCCATTCGTCAGGATCGATGCCCCAATCCTCCACCCCTTCCTTTCCCTTCCGAACCAGCAGGAAGTAGAGGAACAGGATGACCATCAGCAGAACAACGGCTGCCAGGATGAGGATGACCAGCCATGTCCAGGAACGTTCCCTTTGGTCGTCACCCTTCGGCACCTGGACCACCCGGTCCCCCACATCGGTTTCGACCCCTGCAGTGATATCCACCTCGAAGATGTCCAGGACCTTGCCCTTATAGGTAACCGTCACGGTCCTGTTACCTTGTGGGGAGGTTATCGAGAAACGCCCGTCCTGCCCAATCATAGCGGTCTCACCAGTGTCAAGGATAATGGATCCCCCCCGCACAGGCAAACCTCTCTCGTCCAGAACCCTTCCCCTTATGATCCCCGTGAGGGCGGTGGTGAAACCCCAAGAAAAGTTCAATTCGTTCCCGGCAGGATCGGACCCCTTCACCATAACGTTGTATACCTTCCCTGGTTCGAGCCTGACCAAGGGAGCATAGATAAACACGGTTCCGTTCCAACGGGCAGTCCCCTCGACGTTCATCTCGTACTCGAAAGTCCTTGTATCGATCTGCTCCGAGAGCTCAACCATTACCAATGTATCCGTTCTGACCTCGCGCCCGAACGGTGAGGCCAAGAGTACATACGGAGAGGTGCTGTCCATCGTGAACAGGACGGTCTGGTACCAATGATTGCCCGCAAGGTCCGTGAGGTCAAAAGAAAGATGATGGTCGCCCTCTCCTATACCAACCATATCGAACTCGAGCATACTTTCCATTGGATCGAAATAACCGACGGTCTCCCACGTACCTCCATCCAATCTGATCCTAAGACTGCTAAACGGAGAACCTGTACCATTGACCTTCATTCTGACAACTGTGTCCGGGGACCTTATATATCTCCCGGGGAAGAGCATAATCGCGTCTGGGGGAAGGAGGTCCACAGTGAACTTGGTCTTGTTCACTACCATATTCGATGCTCTATCGGTGAACCTAAATGTGAGGTCATGCGCCCCATGTGACAAACCACAAAGCATGTGCTCGTTGGCAAGCCCGACCGGAATGTATTCTCCGCCATCTAGGGATAGTTCGGAGGTCACTTCCGACATGTCGATAATGGTCCATTTGACCAAAAAGTCAGTTTGGTTATAGTAAGCGTCCTGGCTTGGGGTCTCTATGAAAACCAAGGGGCTCACCGTATCAACGGTTGTCTGGACAATTACAATCCTTTGGTTGCCAGCCATATCATGTGACCTAACGGTTATGATATGGTCGCCATCAGCAACATTCGTTATCCTAAGTCCGTTCTCAAGTCCTACATTCGACCAATGACTGGAATCAAGCTTTACATCGATCCATGCTAATCCGGAGGGAACGTCACTGGCCTTCCAAGAAATATCAATAGTGCTAGAATTTGAGGCTTCCCCCTGTAGGGGGAAAAGAATGTTGAGGGATGGCTTGGTGAGATCGATTGAGAAAATTGTGGTTGTCATGTTCTCGTTAAATGCCAGGTCGATGGCCTTGACGATGATCGCATGGGACCCCTCCGTAAGGTTCGTGAACCGATGTGAAGATCCCAAGCCCTTCCCGATCCAATCCCCTGAATCCATCCTGAGCCAATAGCCCAATAATCCGAACATATCATCAATCCCATCCCATACTACCTCCATTGTCGTTGAGTTCGACCACACGCCTACCGATGGTGTCGAGATCCATACGGAGGGTGGTGTAGTATCATTCCATGGGGGTATGTGCTGGTCGATGTTCATAGTAAAAGGGTAATGGTCAAGGCCGTAACTTGTGTTGTAGGGTGTTTCCCCTATACCGTCGTCATCGGTGTCCGTTCCATTGTACATATCCCAATAATTCCCCACATAGGACAGATAATTCTTGGTCTTATGCCTATACCATACCCTATCCGTCGATCCCCAGGTAACATTGGGACCCTTAACGAGAACGTCCGCTTGGTTTTCTATGAAATTGTTCAGATAGACCTCCACTTCGCCGTAACAGGTCAGGTTCAGGCCAAGGGTAGAACCTTTCAGGTTGTTCTTCAGTAATTGAAGCCCCTTCGAAACGAAAGTACAATTGGGTCCTTTGGTGACACTGCCGGAAATTTGAACGGCGCTCAGATTGGCTCCAGAAAGGTCATTATCCGTGATATTGAAGGTACCGATCGTCAGATCGCTTCGACCGTTCGGTCCTATGGAATACCCAAACTCCAAACAGTTGCCGGAAGACCCATTGACCATATTCCCATCGATCTGGATAGTATCAATGATCAGAGTGGAATCATCCCCCGGGTCCTGAATGGAAAGGTCAAGTGAGACGGTCCCGTTTTTCAGCCGATTACCAGAGAGGTCCACCATTCCCAGCGAGAGCGAGGATCTGCCGCGCAGGTGTGGTCCGATGTCTATGCCGACTTTCAAAGCCCGTCCGGACCGACATTGGAACCGATTGTCATTGAATTCCAATGTGCCTATACTGCAGACAGAATCACCTGAAGACCCATTTCCGATCTCAAAATGACCTTGCATCTCGATACCCGAATCATTGGTCATTATCGAGTTTCCGGAGACCTTGAGTCCTTCGAAGGTCGCGTTGGATCGATGCAGATTCAAAGCACCGAGGGACCGGCAATCGCCGAATAGAACTCCGCTCGAACCTGTCTCTATCATGTTGTTATAAATGGTCAAGGCCCCTATCTTCGAATGGGAATCCTGCATCAAGGAGCTCGAAATGTTCGAAAACGTCCGGATATGGACCCCATGATCCTCTGAGATTATCCTGTTACCATCGAACCGTATCCCCTCCATCTTCGAACTGGCATTGGCTGTAAGCTGGCAACAGATTCCATCGAAAATGCTCAATTCAATACCCGATAGATCGGATATGATATCGTTCCCTATCACTTCGAGAGAACCCATTTGGAACGAAGAATTCCCCCTTAAACCATCACCTATCTTAGATATCCCTCCGAAAACCTTTGTTCCGACCAAGATCCCGTCGCCTTCAGTAATATTATTCCAACTGAAAGAGATGTTACCTATCTTAGCCACTGAATCGTCGTTAAGGCGCTGGCCTATGTTCTTGGCCCATCGGAGCTCTATGCCTTCCCTTCCTGATGAAATAGTATTTTCTTCGACCCTGACATCACCCATCGAGAATTGAGAATTGCCGGAAAGGTCACACCCAATGGACGAAAGTTGAAAAAGTACCCCTTCCTTTTTAGACTCAAAAGTATTATTCAATATCGATATGGGACCTAGGTCGAAAGAGGAGTTCGAAATCAGGTCAGATCCAACTTTATCGATGTTGAAAAAAATGCTGGACTGGGAGCTCGTCATCGTGTTCCTACAAACCTCAAACCCACCCAGGGATGTTTTTGAATTCGATGAACCTGAATTGTAACTGTCGTCTAGGGATACATACACCCCGTAATCGCCGGACAGCTCATTGTCCAGAACTCTGAATGGGCCCATGACGCAACTTGCTTTGTCGGTCCCCAGATTAGCCGAATCATGGTCAATATAATAGACGCAGTTCGTCCCGCTAATGGAGTTGTTAGATATCACGAAACCACCATGTCTAAGGATCGAATGCCCAGTGCTTCTTTCAATGGAATTAGATCGGGTTATAACAATGCCATTTCCCGAGACATTGTTATTACAAATATTCACTAAGCCGATATTCACGCTCACGTTGGATCGGAGGGGGCCAAAGCCATCACTATATTCTATCCCGTAAGGTGAATTGATGGAATTATTGGTTACCTCCAACCTTCCCAGGTCTTCGGATACATTTCCGATATTGCCGCTTCCCACGTTTACAATGGTCAGACCGCCATACGAAGCCTTGATGGTGTTGGAGGATACGTTGAAGCCCCTGACCACAAGTTGCGCATCGTCCATGCTATCCTCCAATCCTCCTACGTTTATATTCATTCCAGACGGATGAACAGGATGAAAGAATCTACTCGTCACAATGTTCATCGAAATATTTGAAATATCCATGAAACCATCCGATCTTCCTGACCATCCCGTAAAAATATTTGCAATAGATATCCCACTATAGACTTGGTCCGTAATGGTATTTTTCAGAACTTTCATCCCTGAGCAGTTCATTATTGTATTCCGAATGTCCTTCACGGCCCTCTGGACTAATAGTCCGTGACCCAAATAGGTCAGATCGTTCTCCTCCAGAGTGACCTCCCCCAGATCGATAGTTCCATTCTGGATGTCAGATACCATTACATTGACCCAAATACCTGTCCCTCTGTTGATGGTATTGGTAAATTTGTTCTCTCTCAAGTTGATATCGCCAATTTCAATATTTATTCCCGAAAGGGATGATGCCAGATTAAAGGTTACCATAACGAAAGTTGATGTCCTCGAATGGTCAAAGGTATTGTTATGGAAAGTGATAGGATATCCGGTGAAATCATTTTTGAGGGATGTGTTCACAATGTCAAGTCGGGCCTCCACCACATTATGATAGAAATAATTGTCAGATAGATTTAATCCAGTGGATGTCGAAAGGACACCAGTAGAGCCGTTTGTTATCCTCATCCCAGAAATGGTCACGTTTTCCCGGATTACTTCGATGGCTACCTGGCCATTACCATCCAATATTGCTCCGGTCATCCCTCCTATATGAACCGCTGACCTTACGATGATGTTCTCCTTGTACATGCCCGGGTGGACAACGATCATATCACCATAGATAGAGGCATCGAGTGCATCCTGGATTGTCAAATATACCTGGTCAGAACCCACATGCAATATGCTCCCATCAATAGCATAATCTGATGACCATGCTTGCCCTCCACCTGATGAAAAATGGGGGGGGCACTCTAAACTTCCACAACGATGTGAGGAAAAAAAAGTTGATACAGTAGGCCCGAGCATCGTATGCAATAACAGGACCATAATTATTGTTAAAGCTCGGATCCCCATAAAGGCCCACACCAGCTTATTCTTTTTACCATCTATACTTATTATATTTAATTTGATTGGTATAAATTTGGATTTTTCATTGAGGTCGTTATCTCACCGAAGTGAAGTCGCTCCTCAAAGCTATTGAGAGGACTATGGCGGTGTGGACGAAAGGGAGGATGAACTGGAACAACTTGACATTCTTTTCCTTCTTCTCCCAATCGGTCTCAAGGTAGCGTCCGAATAGCGCCCTGGTGGCCGATATACGTCTGCCGTCAAGGTCGAACAGTTCGAACTTGAATGGGGGAGCTTTCTCTCTCATTCGATCATATGGAACGAGGCAGGCCATAATAAGCCTGCTGTCCTTCACTCCTCCCCCAATTCGTCTGGAGAGA
>JBFYMY010000128.1:0-3246 GCA_041304645.1 Thermoplasmatales archaeon | reverse complement strand
GCTCTCGTTCAGGCTCTTGCCACAATAGGGGCAGAAGGTGTTCAGGTAGGTCTTGGAACGTATCAATTTGATATCATTACCAGTCGTGTTCATGAAAAAACCCCATTTTATATCCAACATGTGATTAGTATAAAAATTTTATTAGTTTTTCTATTACACCGCAGGGTGCTTTGAACAAGGATACATATCATGTATGACCTTTGGTTGAGACAGATTGGAATAATGGAAAGATCGACATAGGGTAAAAAAAAATAAATTCTTGCAGAGAAAGTAAATATATATGGTCCAGACTGCGCCGACCCTGGTACTGCTTCGGTATGGAAGTCATGAAAATGAACGATATTTCCTATCTATCCTTGGCCCCTCCGGTAATGGATGATATATCCGAAGCGGACTACATCCCTGTTACAGAGCGGATGCGTTGGGAGTGCATCCGATGCGGCAAATGCTGCGGCAACAATTTCACCACCAGATGGCTCGATGACTGTGTGGTGCCGGTGGTGGGTCCGCTGGTTGACAACCACTGCCGGTACTTCGACAGGTCGGAGAGGAAATGCACCATCTACTCTTCCCGCCCGACCGCATGCAGAGGTCACCCGTTCACGCTCATGAAATTTGGCGATGAGACCGTCCTCAAGGTCCACTCCATGTGCCCAGGCATAGGGCATGGGGACCCAATCGACCTAAAGCGCACGATGATATCCATCCTCGATGACATTAGGGGTCTTTACGACATCGATTTCATGGTGGACTGGAGCACCGTTTCCTCAGGTTCCGTCAGGATGCACAGATTGAGGTGATATGTGCCATGGCGGGCGTATATTGACCGCTCCCTGCCCCCTTTATTCCTCTCTCGTGTCCGGTCCTTCTGTCAGTCCTTCATCCGGACCGTCCACCTTCGGACCTTCTTCATAGATATCTTTGGTCCCACTATCTTCTGGAGCTCTCTTCCTCTCGATGATGACGAAAACCAGAAGGACCAGGACCACCCCAAGGAGCGCAAGCACAGCGAAGATCGAGAGGGGATCGACCACATCGCTTCCCGGTGGGCGGTCATCGTCCGATGCGGTCCCATCATGGTCTATCATCTCTATGGTCACTTTCGTGCTCTTATTGTGCCCCGGAGCACCATCGTCCGCGAACAGTGTGATGTTGTGGACACCAAGTGAGAGCTGGGCCTTGATCAAGGGGCCAGAGCCAAGGTGGCCATCCTTTGAAGAGAACCATGTCAATGCCAACGTCTCATTGGGCCCCAGACCGTCGTCCCAGGTCCCTGTTGCCGAGAGTTCGATGAGCTGGCCTTTGTAGAAGTGGGTCCCGTTGGTGGGATGCGCTATCCTGGGGATAGGGGGGAGGTTCACCGGAGGCTCCATTATGTCCAGGACATAGGTCCTTGAGACCGTCGGGTTCCCGGCAAGGTCCCATCCCCTGAACTGGACCTCTGACCGTCCGAGCTTCAGTGAAACCTTTCCCGTCAGTACATCCAGCCGCGAGGTGGCATTTACCTCAAATACCGTCCATTCGGACCAGCTGCCGTCCTCCGATGTTGTCCTGAGCTGGAGCGACCCTATGTCAGGTCCGGACCCCATACCGTCATAGAAAGATACCGTCAGGTCCTGGACCCCACCGTAAAGCACGGTCCCCTCGACCGGGGAGAGAAGGGATATCTCTGGAGGCCCCGTGTCAATCCCCATCCATATCGGGTCCGATATCGCCCTGTTGCCGGACATATCAACGGCGGTGAACCTAAGGGTCCCTCTCCAACTTCCGTCAAGATAGGGGCATAACGAAATGGCGACATCCAATGGGGCCGACCTGCCCTGCTCTATTATGATGTGTCCCATGTCCTCGTTCTGCCATACTGGTTTTGTCGTACCCTCCCTCTCGAAAGAGTAGGCAATGGATGCTATATCTATCCCTGAAACGTTCTCCCCTCCGGCATCCACCACTCTTGCCCGGAGCAGTGGTCTGGTCGAGTTGAACCATGCATTTCCCCATTCCGGGACGATGACTGGCGGCCGGGTATCCTTGAACGCTCTTGCCGTCGAAGTGCCTGAGACCCTGCCGGTCCAATCGATGGAACGGACCGCGATGCCAAGGCCATCATCCTGTCCCAGCAAAGCCGATGTCGAATTGGAGGGGTAGGAAAAAGGCATCTCATCACGTGAAAGCCTCTTGTAGGTCGGGTCCCAGATATCCAGGTAGAGATAGGAAGATACCAGTTCGTTCGAGAAGTAGACCTCCATGGAGTGGATGGACCCCTTCCTCATATCGGGGAAGGTCAATTGGACATCTTCCAGGATGCTGGTCCTTCCAATGAAGACCCTACCGTCGAGCTTGATCATGACAGAACCGGAGCCCCGTATAGAGACCAGGTAGCTGCCGTTCATCGTCGGAACAAGGTAGCCGTGCCATCTGACGGAGAAATCATCGTACCTGAGCAAGGAGGGGTCCGGTCCGAATGGGCCCCAATCCTTCAAACTGAAATTGATGGATGCATCCTTCCTCTGGAAGGCGGCCTCCTGGTACGACCTTCCCCTGTAATAGGTCCCTATGAGACCTCCCCCTGCGATCGCTGGGAGCCACTTACCCTCCGCCTGGACCTGGAACTCCCTCACTCCCGACCCACCCGGGTCCAGTTCTGGTCCCACGGAACCGTTCCAGAACAGGTCGAAAACACCCGTTCGGTCGAATTCCGGGAGACCGGTCGTCCTGGAGACGGCGCGGACCCCTTCTGGTGGAAAAGGCGGGGCCGTGTCTATGTTGATACGAAACGTCCTTGACCCGGATATGTCCATGTCGGCTGGTTTGCTGCCGGCTCCCATTGGGTATTCGAGCCCGATGGAAAGGTCCCAGCCCTGCTTCTGGGGAACGACGATCGGATGGGACCAATCCGTTGTGTATCCCTTTCTGCCTATGGTTTCGGTCCCAACCTTCAGGACCAGATCGAGCGATCCGGCAGGTATCTCTACCTTGGTGGCCTTTGAATATACCCCTTTCAACCCAGTTATGTAGAGCTCGTCACCGGGCAGTACCCATTCACCTATGCCTGATAGAGGGCTTGTTCCTCTCGATACTTCGAGCTCGTTTGCAAGTTTGACATCCTTTGTTATGGACAATACCATGGGATACTCCCTGTAGAACATGCCTCCGGCCCCGTCATTGAGGACCATGACCAGGTCTAGGGGTCCTTCCCTCATGCAGTTCCAGTCCATGGAGAATGCGAAACTGGCCTGGCCCGTCCCG
>JBFYMY010000127.1:0-3848 GCA_041304645.1 Thermoplasmatales archaeon | reverse complement strand
GGGTCTGCTTCCTCATCTCCTCCTGTTCCCTTAGCTGTCTGGTCTCGTCGTCCTCTGCCTCCTTCGGTCCATCCGTTATGTCCTCGGAGCCCTTTCTGATGACAAAGACATAGATAAGCACTGCAGCGGCGACCACCACCAGCACGGCTATGACGATCCCTATGATAACACCCAGGGCCAATCCCTCCTTTGCCTCAACGACGACCCTGAACTGGACTTGGACCGTCTCGTGGCCGTCCGTCAGGTTCACCTTGACGGCATGGGTCCCCGCCTGACCGGAGCCCGGTTTCCAAAGCAGCATGCCGGTCGACTCCCGAATGCTCATACCGGACGGACCCTTGTCTATGGAATACGCGAGCGTGTCGTCCGCATCACCGTCGGTGCCCTCCAGCTTGTACAACAGCTCCTGCCCCTCCTCCATGAACAGGTCCTTCACTGGCTCAAGCTTCGGTCTGTTGTTGACCCTGAAGCTGAAGACGCCGTTCGTACACGTCCCGTATGTGCAGGTATCGTCCGGGATAACGGTCCAGTAATAGGTCTTACCGGGGGTCAGTCCGGTCGTAAGCTCGTAACGTGTTTCGACCAGGGTCGAGGAAACGATCTTCGTCTGGTCCCTGGACGTGACCTGGACCTCCGTGTCCGCAAGATAGAGTATGTATGTCAGCGGGTCCCCTTCGGGGTCTGTTCCGCCCCACTCCAAAACCGTGAGGTCCTGAGGGGTCCTTGCCCCTTTGGGCGGAGAGACGAGCTCACAGTATGGGGACAGGGTCGGAACGACCTTGATATAAAAGACATGTATGGTGGTCAGCTGCCCGTCCGTGGCCCTGAGCGTGACCTTCATGCCCTGCTCGTTGTTGGGCATCGAACGGTAGCTGGCCTTCCACCGAAGGTCACCGGTGTTCGGATCGATGAGCATGCTGCTTGACGGTTCCGTCACGACGCTGTATGTCACCATGTCGCTCCTGTCGGCATCGGTGGCGTTCACGTCGAAGAGGAGCTCCGTCCCGTGGGGCACCTCCATATCGGTGGGTACATCGATGAACTTGGGTGCGTCCTTAATATCTATCACCTTCAATGTGAACTCCCTGCTGTCGCTCAGCCAACCGCTGTCGGTTACGGTAATGTTGACCGTCCAATCCCCGACCTCGTAACCGGTCGGTGTGCCATAGAGGACACCTGTCGCATTGTTCATGTTCAACCAGTACGCATCCGTCCGCAGCGTCCAGTTGTGGACATCACCAGCATCCGGGTCGTACACTTCGTACTCACGTCTGTAAGGCGTGTCCTGCTCGACCTGTGTTATGTCCGTTGTCGTTATTCGGGGAGGGTCGTTCTCGTCGCTGACCGTCAGGTTGTACCTGACCTCACCGATGCCCCCGTTGCCGTCGTGGACGGAAACAGCGACCGCATACACCCCTGCATCGCCTATTATCGGCGTTCCGCTCAATACGCCCGTGACCTTGTCCATCTTCAAGAACGGTGCCAAGGTGATCAGGGACCAGGACATGGAACCCGAACCGTCGTCATCGCAGTTGAAATCCACAAAGTACGGCTTTGTCTCGAAGCATTCGGTCACGGGAGCCGTCAGGATTGCTGGGGGCGTGTTTTTGACCTTCAGATAGAATTCCAGGCTGCTCTTATGCTCGTACTCGTCCTCTATGGTGATCAGGACCTCCCATGCTGAGTCCGAGACGTCGTTGTTGCGGGGGGTCCCGTAGAGCTCAAGCTTCTTGTCGTTCCATACGAGCCAGTAGGCGTTCTTCGTAAGGGTCCATGTCACGGGATTGTATCCGAAGTTGTAGAATGCGACCCTGTACTCCTCGTCCTCGACAGCCTCCTTGTATGGTCCTGTGGCCTTTACAAGGACGGGAGTGTGGACCATGAACTTTGCCTTCTTCGTCGGTGTCTCGACCGAGGTAAGGGTTATGTTCTCGAACCACTGCATGGTTGCCGGTACCTTGAACTGGACAGTATAGGTCCCTGTGTTGGCCCCTGTCTCCGTGAGTACCAGCATCGGTAGGTAGCTCGCGTTCTTATCCGAGGATAGGTTCACGAATGCCTTATCTGCCTTTGCAGGGTTCGAATCCACCCCGGTGCATCTGAAATATACCGTCTGGCCGTAGTCGAGCTTGTCAAGGGGCGTTAAACCTGTCGGGCTCGAGTAAACCCCTATCGCAGTGACGCTGGAGGGCCTATATGGATAGTCCACCACTATCCTGGCAAATTTGGCCGGGTCCTTGGCCGCATAGAATGTGATGGTCTCGAAGTATTCGGTCGTCGTCGGGACCATGAACGAGCCTCTGTAAACACCCGTGTTCTTGCCTGTTTCCTTGAGGTAAATGTCGATGGTCCCCGCATATGTCCTGCTGAAACCTACTATGATCCTCACAAGGTCCGCACGGGTCGAGTTCCCGTCGGATGCCTTCATCTCTATGAATGCCCGGTCACCCTTGTCGAACCTGCTCGCCTTTAGCCCGAAGCCTCCAGTGAACACATCGATGGACCCTACGGACAATGGTTCGGTCCCGGTCGGTCCCTTGACAAGATAGGTCTTACCTGCGAGGTTCTCACCCTCGGAGCGGTGTTTGGCCCCCAGGACGATCTCTTTCAAACCGTCCCCGTTCAGGTCCCCTGCTGATGCTGTGGACGAGCCAGCATTGTCACCTCCGGTCTCACCCAGGAACGATGCATTGGCCTTGGAGAGCGATACATTGGGGCCCCACCCGGTCGTCCTCCCGTTGATGAGGTAGACCTTACCCGAATCGTATCCGTTGTCCTCGTTGTACTGGGCAGAGATCAGGATGTCATCCAGGCCGTCCTGGTCGATATCCCCCGCCCTTGATAGAACATGTCCGGACGAATCGTATTCCGTCTCACCTATGAACGATGCATCGGCCCCCGATAGCGGGGTGTCCATGGACCAGCCGCTGCTCTTGCCGAGTATCAGGTACGTCCTTCCAGAATCGATCCCGACCGTATCATTTACGGGAGCCCCTATTAGGACATCATCATAGCCGTCACCGTTCACATCTCCCGCTGCCGCCACGGAATGACCCGACCAGTCGGCTGGCCCTTCGCCTATAAACGATGCGTCCGCATTGGTCAGAAGGATATCTGCAGGCCATGTCCCCGACCTGCCCAATATCAGATAGGTCTGACCGGAATCGGGAGCGTTCTCATCGTTCAGAGGTGCTCCCAACAATATATCATCAAAACCATCACCGTTGACATCGCCCGCTCCTGCCAATGAATCCCCGATACCTTCAACTGGTCCTTCCTCAGTGAAACTGACATCCGCGGTAGGGAGCTGCCTGTTCTGGGACCAGCCCGATGCCTTGCCGAAGAACAGATAGGCCCTCCCGAGCCTGCTGCCTATGAGGATATCATCGTAACCGTCCCGGTTTACGTCCCCTGCCCCGGCGACGGCGTACCCGCATTGCATATGGGGCATGGTCCCCATGAAGCTCGCACTGGCGGTGGAGAGGGATGTGTCCATCTCCCAGCCCGTTCTCTTACCGAAGATCAGATATGCTTTTCCTGCTTGGAGCGCCCCATCCGGGTCATTGTGGGACCCGATCAGGATATCATTCAACCCGTCCTTGTTGACGTCACCGGCGCAAGCGACGGAAAAACCGGCCATTCCTTCCTGGTTGCCGTAAAAGGACGCATCGGCCTCGGACAGGCTGACACCTTTCTTGAGGCGGAAAGGACCCCCTAGGATAAGATATGCCTGCCCGGAGAGCATGCCCCACTCATTGTCATCTCCGGCCCCTATCATTAGATCGTCGTATCCATCTCCATTGACATCACCCAGACCAGCGACCGATGTCCCGGACCTGCTGTTTGGG
>JBFYMY010000126.1:0-3039 GCA_041304645.1 Thermoplasmatales archaeon | reverse complement strand
ATATTCATGCATGACGAGCGTGGATTGGTCATCATCATGAACCTCTCATATGGTTCGGAAAGGATAGAGGTCCAGGTCGAGGATGGGTACAGACCCCTTAACCTTGAGCTAGAGGGCAGGGGTAAGCTCTATACGTCCGATGATTACGACGCGAGAAGGACCTGGAAGCTCGGATGGGACAAGGTCCAGTACGTTCAGGGCTCGCAGAATCTCACTATCAGGGTGGATGTGACCAAGGCAGGTATAAGGACCGTTCTCTTAAGGGACCTAGGGAACACCATCATGGAGGGGAAGACCATCTACAGGGACGTTCCGACCCATGAACCACCCCTGAACAATGTGTTCTGGGTCATCCCCTGCATCCTGGGGGGTTCCTCGCTGACATTCAGGCTTTTTGTAAGCCTTTTCATCCTTCTATCGGCCCTGGTCCTCATGAAAGGTTGGAAGGATGAGGGCAAGTTCAGGATGGTGGCCATAGGCCTCATGGTCCTCCTGAACCCGCTTTCCCTTTACTCGGCCGTAGGTATCGTCCAGAACAGCGCTATCTTATTGTTCCTGATATCATCGGCCTTGACGTTCTACAAGCTAAGACGGAGGCTCTGGGCATCCTTGGCCGTGGGCATTGGCATGTCCACAGGACTGTTCCCTGCACTTCTCATCCCCGGACTGCTGGCCGAGAGGGACGAGCTCTACAGGAGGGTCTTTAGGACCCTGATAGCCTTGGTCATAGGCATAGTACCGTTGATCGTCATAAGGAGCTTCGAGCCCGAAGGTGTGGACCACTTCCTCGGGTTCTATCTGACGGGAGGGGGGGGACATTCTTTGCAGGGCATTTCTCTGTGGAGGCTGCTTTCCCAGGTCGGGCTCCCATCCTACGTGATCCTGCCAGGACTGCTGTTGTTCACCCTATTCATGATCAATATCACTGTACGGAAGAAGAGGCTTGGAATGTTCTTCACTGGCCTGCTCCTGACATTACTGTTCCTGACCCTGTACCCTTACATACCCGCGGGTGCATTCCTACTGCCCCTGGCATTCGTTCCGTTCTTCTGGGAGCTGACGTTTCTCAGGAAATTCGTTCTTATCCTTGGTTCCGTTTCCGTCATACTTGACCTGCTCATCAGGTCAGGTTTCGTCGAGGGTTATCTGATAATGGTGCCTTTCCTGCTGTCCCTGGGCATTCTCTGCGTACTCATCTATCTGATCGTCAAAGTGCTCGATTCGCATATGAGGTACGAGAACAGGCTGGGCTACACGAAATACTAAAAGAGGGTTCAGCGAGACCTCAGGTCAAAGGTCCTCTTTATGAGCTCATGGGTCTCGAACCTCTTGATCCAGATGGCCTCGCCCAGAGAATGGTTCCTTACGGTCGGGATGGACTTCATCAGGTCATTGGTCTTGAGGAACTGGTTGAAGAGGCCCTTGTTGTGGTTGTGATGCATGTAATTGTCGTAAATGGCAAGCATTATGATCTCCAGGGGTCTTGCCACGAAGAAGACGGATTCGTCCTGGAGAAGCTCTATGGGGGGAAGTGGGTTCAGAGCGAACGGGTTCTTAGGGTCCAGCCTCACATGGTACAGCGTTAGGATAACGCTGTCCAGTTTCGAAAGGTCGGGAACCCTGAGCTGGGTGATGAGCCCGTCCTCCATCAGTTTTTCCTGCGTCCTTGAGATGGTATGCCTTGAATGGCCGGTCAGCACGGAGAGCCTGGATGCGGACATGTCAGGATGTTTCAGGGTATTATAGAGGACGTCCAGTTGTTTGGCCGTAAGGTCCACATCCGAGGGTCTGACCATGCTCCGGTCCGGACCCGTTCCCATCATCCTGTCCTTGGTATAGATGTCCTTGCAGGTGATCCCAGACCCCTCTATGACGGGGGGGTCGGTCCTCAGGAACCTGCTGTAGAGCAGCGGGGCCAGATTGAAGAACCGATAGACGGAGGACATCTCGAAGGGGAAATAGACCTCCTGGGGCAGCTCTAGCTCCAGAAGGTCCAGGTCGGATAGGGTCTTGAGCCTTTCGGAGGATATCCTCATTATTCTCGTGATGTTCTCGGCAATGGATATCGAAAAGCCCCTGTGGGACTCCCCCACCGATAGAATGACCTCCGGGTAGATCTCGACCGACCTTCGGGTGTTCGCGACCCTTTCCTCGGCCGTTATGGAGGGATTGAAGTCCGAATAGACGGTCGCAAGGAGCTCGAAGCCAAGTTTTGGGAAATTGGGGATGAAATATTCCCTCAGGTAACCCATCTGCTTCAACCTGGCCTTGACGGATGCCAGGGTCGAATTGGGCACCCCTAGGAGCGATGATAGCTCCGTATCGCTCTTATCGGGATATGCTGTGAAGTGGAGAAGTGCGGACTTCTCTGATCTTGAGAGCTCGTCCATGTCTACCTTAAGACCCTATGGACGATATGATATATAAATTATTCGTAATTGTGTAACTATTGTTATAATTATATATCCAACAATTTGATATTGCCTGTTAATTATCAGAATTCAGTAACGTTTAAATATTCATCGTGTTTAATCCTACCTCCCCTATAGTTTGGGGGAAAACAACGGAGGCTCGGTATGGGACTTACCATTGCACAGAAGATACTGCACGAACATATAGTCGAGGGAGCTGAGAAGGTCGGTGAGGATATCGCCATCAGGATGGACCAGACCCTGACGCAGGACGCCACGGGGACGATGGCCTATCTTCAGTTCGAGGCCATGGGCCTTGACCGTGTCAGAACGGAGCTCTCCGTCTCTTTCATAGATCACAATATGCTCCAGGACGATTTCAAGAACGCCGATGACCACCGGTACCTGCAATCGATAGCGAAGAGGTACGGGATAGTCCTCTCCAAGGCCGGGAACGGTATATGCCATCAGGTCATGCTCGAGAGGTTCGCAAGGCCTGGGAAGACCCTCATCGGTTCCGACTCCCATACGCCCACAGCGGGTGGCGTGGGGTCTTTGGCCATAGGGGCAGGCGGTCTGGACGTTGCCGTCGCCATGGGCGGTGGCGCCTTCGAGCTGAAGTACCCCA
>JBFYMY010000125.1:0-4083 GCA_041304645.1 Thermoplasmatales archaeon | reverse complement strand
AAGGACGTGAACGGTCCATGCCCGTTCATAAGCTTGAACAAGTTCAGTTTCCAAGGAGCGGGTTCCAGGAGAGCCTTATAGGGCTGTCATCGTGGTCCATTTCAAGCGTTATCCTGAGCTCATTATTGTAGAACTCAACGAAGAAGCCCCTTACACGGGACGTGTAGCGAGTGACCCTCTTTCCGTAAGAGGTCAACTTCCTGTCAAGAGGAGCGATGAAACCGTTCTGCTCGAGCTCCTTGATCTTCTTGTAGGTCCCAGCAAGAGGTGTCTTGAGCTCTTCGGAAAGCTCCTGAGCGGTGCAGGGCGCTTTCTGCGTGGCAGCTATGATCTTCAGCGCATTCTCGTCCGACAGTATCTTTGAGGTTTCAAGTATGTCCATGTTGGTTTGCCCCCATGTATGTGCAAGTATATACATACCTGCATATATATGTTTCGATATTAACAGAGATAGGCATATATGTTAAGACATGTTAATAATGGAAAAACGGCCTTGGGGCCCCTTGGAGGGTCGATCTTGTTAGATGGTGGCGGGGTGCCCGATGAACCCGCATTCATCTGTGACCTCATGCTGCAGAAAATGTGCCGATGGATGCGAATGGCAGGATTTGATGTTCTATCACCCAAGGAACTTGATGATGATGGACTGGTGGAGCTCTGCATCAGGACCGATAGGTTTCTCCTGACCAGGGACAAGGAGCTATCGGACCGTAAGATGATAAGGGCACTGAGGATCGGATCGGAGGATGTGGATGGTCAACTGAAGGAGCTGACCCAAGCGTTCCCGGAGCTCCGGGGTAGGTCAAGGGCCTCCCGCTGTCCTCTATGCAACCAGACCTTGACGATAGTTGACAGAAAAGACCTCAAGGATGTTCCTGACCATAATATCCCTGAAAAGGTCCTCCAGTACCAAAGGACATTCTACCTTTGCCGGAACTGTGCAAAGACCTACTGGAAGGGAACCCATTGGGTCCGTATAGAGGACAGGTTGAAGGCCCATGGACTGATAACTGAGGAAATGAGGGCGGCAGGGACCGAAAAGTAATTCTATTCTATCCCGATTTGTGCCAAGACAAAAAGGATAAAACATGATGGTCGTTGAGCCAGATGATACTTAGGGAGAGCGAGTACAGGGAGATATACGGTGAGCTCAAGGACTATTCGGACATAGACCGTCTCTATAGGAAGTACAAGAACAGGAAGGAACATCCATGGGAGTTCTTCCTGGTGGTCTACACCCAGAGATATGTCAGGGATGTTACCTCAAGGTTCCAGAGGATCAAAGCTCGCTCCGGGGGTCTTGTAAAGCAGTGGAGGGGCGGAAAATCGCTCATCATGCTGTCAAGGGAACTGGAATTCTCCCCTGTAATGACCGCTTTCATAGTGCTTACCTCGCAGGAATACGGAAGGACAGCTTTCAGAAAGATGCTGGGAGACCCAAGGTCCATCAAGGACCATAGATTGAGGAAGGAGCTCATCGAAGTGAGGGAAGCTGACCCGGTCTATGCTCCCGAGGGTAACCAGGTCCAGAGGGTCAGAGGTTTGAAGGGAGAACAGAGATTGAAGGACTGGCTGGACAGTAACTGCATTAAGTACCGGACCGAGGATGATCTTAGAGGTGGTGGAGGGAAGACACCCGATTTTCTGCTGGAAAGACCCATATTCTATAGAGGGGAAGAGGTCAACTGGATAGAGTCAAAGGCCTCATTCGGCGATAGGTTAGAGGTCAACAAGAACATTAAGAGACAGCTCAAGCATTACAGGGAGCTCTTCGGTCCTGGTATGGTGATATACTGGTTCGGAACGGTGGATTCCATACAGGAGGAAGAGGGCATCATAATATCAGGTGAAGAGGTCATATCGGACCGATGGGACTTGGAATGAGAGGATATGTCCTGTGCTTCATTTTGAACAGCCCTTAAATCGATCGGCCGTCACCTTGAGGTCTGGACCTCTGTAAAGGACGTATCCGGACGATCTGATGGTCTGTGATAACTTCCAAGCCCTTAACATACCAAGGTAATGCTCGAGGCGTTCCTGGGAACCTTCAGGCACGTTTTCGCTCTTTCCATCGTCCGCCGGAAGACCAATGACGATCATATCATTGGGGAAAGCCCTGAAACAGAACCAGGTCATTTCCAGAGCGATGGAACCTTCTCCATCCCCGCTGATGCAGAAACTCCTCCTGGTAGGGTCGTGGTCAATGACCGTGAAGGACGTGCTCTCGAGCTCGCTCCTCTCATCCGTCAATGCCTTGAGGTCCGGAAAATGGCAGAACCCCTCCATGGTCCGGACCGAGGCGAACGATCCGGGTCCGAACCGCATGCCCTCATCCTTCAAACGATGGACAGCATTCCCTACCTTCTCCTCAAGCAACCTGTTCTGGGGCCTGAAGGCCACCTTGATCGTTGGGATGCTCCTCGATAATGGCCCCCTCAGGTCCAACCCGCCTCCGCCGGTCTTCATCCTCAAAGGGTCATCGGACATCTTAGGTCCTCACGAGCATTTCGAATAATAACAGGAATGACATACCGAACAGCCGTCCTGATATACCAAGGAATTACCGCATTCAGGGCAGACACCTACTATGACCCCTTCTTCCGGGACCTTACCATTGCTGTCGGTCCCATTGCCCTCGTTGTAATATTCAAGTGTAGGAGCGGAGGTCCTCTCTTCCTCTATGGAGGGTGATTTTCCCTGCAGGTACCTTTCAAATGCCTTCGCCATTCCATCGGGGCAGGAAAGAACGGAATCCTCGGCCATTCCCAGAGGTGCGTTCTTAGGGTTGGGGCACCTTATGCCTTTGAGCTGCTTGACGATCTGCCAGGGATCTATGCCTGAACGCAATGATAGCGATGACTGCCTTGCTATCGCCTCTATCTGGGCCGCAGCGCATCCACCGCCCTTGCCCAGGTTGGCGAATATCTCGAAGGGTCCGAACCGATCTGCGTTTATCGTAACATAGAGGGCCCCGCAGCCTGTATCGACCCTCCCGGTCACACCATGGATGATCCTGGGCCTTTCCCTTGGTCTGATCGTACCCGTGTCCATACCCGTTTCCTTCTTTTTCATGGTAGAAAGCACCTGTTCCTCCCTGGAACCATCCCTGTATATGGTGACACCCTTGCACCCAAGCTCGTAGGCCAGTAGGTATACCTTCCTCACCGATACCATTGTCGCATCATGGGAGAAGTTAACGGTCTTGCTCACGGCATTGTCCGTGAACCGCTGGAAAGCTGCCTGCATCCTTATATGCCATTCAGGTGTGATGTCATGGGCGCAGACGAACACTCTCTGATGTTTCTCGGGGACGCCCGAGATACCTCTTAATGAACCTTTTTCGGCTATCCTGTCCATGAGCTCGTTAGAGTAGAAACCCTCCTTCCGAGCGATATCGCTGAAAAGCGAATGTACCTCCATCAGCCTGTCTTTGTCCATGACGTTCCGTTTGAACACTACCGCAAAGAGGGGTTCTATTCCGGACGATGCACCGGCAATTATGGAGATGGTCCCTGTAGGCGCTATGGTCGTTGTAGTTGCGTTCCTTATGGGCTCTTCCCCCCTCTGAGCGAAGATAGAGGTGGGGAAATTGGGGAAGGGGCCTCTCTTCCTTGCAAGTTCCCTTGACATCTGGTCAGCTTCATGCTTGATATGCCCCATCAATCTGGTCGCAAGCTCTACGGCCTCTTCGGAGTCATACGGTAGACCGAGGAGGAAGAGCATGTCCGCCCAGCCCATGACGCCCAGACCGATCTTTCTGTTGGCCTTGGTATTGGCCTCTATCTCTTTCAAGGGGAAATTGTTCATATCGATGACATTGTCCAGGAAGTGGACTGCTGTACGAACGACCCTCCTGATCCTATCCCAGTCGACGCTCCTGTCATCCTTTACCATAAGGGAGAGATTTATGGAACCGAGGTTGCAGGACTCATAGGGTAAGAGGGGTTGCTCCCCGCAGGGATTGGTCGATTCTATGGCGCCCATCCTGGGGGTCGGGTTGTCCCTATTGATCCGGTCGATGAACACTAGGCCCGGCTCCCCGTTCTTATGGGCCTGTTTGACGATCATGTCAAAGACCTTGGA
>JBFYMY010000124.1:0-16691 GCA_041304645.1 Thermoplasmatales archaeon | reverse complement strand
CGTTTACGACAACAAGACCGCTATCAACCTGACGGTCGATGAGGATGCGTCCCTTATGTTCATGGTCCATGCGACGGATGTTGACAGTGAGATCACGATAGCCATGACCGCCGATGCGGCCCTCTATGAGGTCGAGCTGACCGAGTACGTGAACGCTACAAATGTGACCTACACGGTCCCGACCAACTACACCCTGACCACCGTCGCCGATGCGAACGGTGTCTTCTGGGCAGAGCTCAACGTGACCGATGGTGCGCTCTACAGCATGGTCTGGGTCCAGGTCATAGTGGAGGCAATGAACGATGCACCGGTGATCACCGCTGCATCCTCTGATATTGCGACCGCCAAGCAGGGTGTTAACTTCACATTCACCGCGACGGCCACTGATATCGATGGTGATGCTCTGACCATTACCTGGAAGGACGGGACCACCACACTTGGTGTCAATGGCACCCTGATAGTGTCCTTCGATACCGTCGGGAACCACACCATAACTGTGTACGTGAGCGATGGTGTAGAAGAGGTCATGCAGAGCTTCAACATAACCGTTGAGACCGCCATACCCCCGAACACTGCTCCTGGAACCCCGACGGTAACTACCTCTGCCGCTGAGGTGACCGAGGGAGACAAGTTCACCCTCACCGCCAGCGCAACCGATGCTGATGGTGATACGCTGACCTATACCTGGTCCGTAAGCCCTGCAGTTGCAGGCTGGTCCAAGACCGGCGCATCGGTCGTGGTCACCGAGAAGCTTGCCATAGGTGAATATACCTTCACCGTGACCGTAAGCGACGGAAAGGGTGGGTCCTCGACCGGAACGGTTAAGGTGAAGATCGTTGAGAAGGATGAGGCCACTGAGTTCCCCTGGCTCATTGTTGTGATCGTGGTCGCAATTCTCCTCTTGATAATAATCGTCATCATCATATTCGTGGTGAAGGGCGGTAAGAAGGAGGAACCGATCCCAGCAGCACCCGCCGAGGGCGAAGTGCCTGCCGAGGGCGAGATACCCGCTGAGGGAGAAGTCCCGGCCGAGGGCGAGATACCCGCAGATGGCGAGGTCCCACCCGCTGAGGGAGAAGTACCCGCTGAGGGAGAGTTCCCAGCCCCGGAGACACCCGAGGGCGAGGTCCCCGCTGAACCTGAGCCTCCACAGGCCGCTTGAAACGGTCAAAGGAGTAAAAGGTCATAAGGCGCCTTCCATAAGGGAGGCGCCTTTTTTTTTGTACTTTTCCTATGGTCTTTTACACACCGATTTCAATTAATAGATGTGATACCATAGACCATAAGTCCGGGTGTGACCATGCTCAAGGACCGGTACATTCTGCTCGCCTTAGCATTCCTCTTCATCATGGGGACCAGCTACCATGTTGTGGGTTCCGATCCCCCGTCAAGGGACAGCGATGGGAACGATTCCTTCGAGAGCGCGGACGTCGTCTATTTCTCCGAGTACAAACTGGGCACCCTTTCGGGTACGGACCAGCTGGACATCTACAAGGTAGTGGAGCTCCTAGGGGATGATGAGTACCATGTGCAGAAGGTCCTCATTTCCGTCACGAAGCTTTCTGGAGCGGATGTCAAGGGCATAATCTATGAGGAGACCGGCGCAAGGATAGCGGAGCTCCATTCATCGGGCGAGAGGTCCGAAGTGGGTTTCATCGTCCCTTACGACGGCTCACTCTTTCTTAGCGTAACAACAGACCCCATCGCCCAGGATTCCTCCTACAGGGTGGAGACGGGTGGGGAGACGAACATAAACAATTTCGAGTACCATGACGGCAACAACAGACCGATGGTCGTGGGCTTCTCAGAGTCCGCTGATGTCACAGATACATTGAACCCAGTAAGGGACATCGTTGACCACAGGCACATTGACATACCGCCCGGGAAGTCGCTCGAGGTATCCTTCAGCAGCGAGGCCCAGCTCAGAATGGAGGTATACAATGAGACCTACGTCCGATTCACGGAAAAGGGCCCCAATTCGAACTTCAGCGTTATGAACGATGGCGGATCACCGCTGAGGGTCCTTATCAGGATGCACTACCCGCTAATGGGGGAGGTCCTCTACCCCGACCTCAACGCCGCCTATGTCCTGAGGATGGTCATCTGGTCCCATTCCACCGTACCCTCCATCGTCGCCACGGACCCCTGGACCGCCGGGATAATGCTCCATGAGGACCAGACCGTCATAGAACCCCTGAACCTGACAAGGCATTTCACGGAGCCGCAGAGCGACCCGCTATCGTTCGAGATAATGTCCGCCCCCGCCGAGATAGGGGCCCATCTGGTCAGGGTCAGGGACAGTTACAACCCGAACATCGTCCTTTACCTGGAGGTCCGTTTCTCTCTCCAGAGGAACTGGTACGGGGACGGAACGCTCACTGTGAGGGCGTTCGACAGGGACGGAGAGGTCACGGATACCATATCGGTCACGGTCCAGTCCGTGAACGACCTCCCCTATGTCATCAGGATAGGGGCCGCGGATCACAAGGGCGGTCTGTTCAACCTCTTCGCGGAGGAGGACGTCCCAAAGACCTACGAGGTCGTGTACAGCGACGACGATGACCCTCATGAGAGCCTTTACTTCACCACCAACGAATCGCTTTCCTTCGTTTCCATCAATACCAAGAACGGCACCATCTCCATTGATGCAGGTCAGGAGGAGGTGGGCAAGTACGATCTCAACTTGACCCTCTTCGACGTCAGCGGGGGATGGAGCGTCGTGGACATGAGACTGTCTATAGAACCTGTCAATGACCCCCCATCGACCCCGACGATCGTTGCTGCGAGCCATCCGGACCTTATGGTCCCCCCGGGCGAGGAGGTCGTGCTCGATGCCACTGGAGCCATCGATATTGACAGTGCGGTCATAACCTATTCCTGGGATTGGAGCGATGGCGCCATGACGACCGGCAATCCCGGGAGGCATACGTTCGGACCCAACATCCACGGGAACAGGACCATCAAGGTCTCCGCCACCGACGGCTATCTGGCATCGACCTCTTCGATAGTCCTCTACCTCCAGAGCCCCGAGGACATTGCAGTGGGAGACCTCAGCTCCTCCGTCAAGGACCGCGCCGGGGATGTGGTCTCCGTTGAGGAGCGATGGAAGGCGGACAACCCCCAGAAGAGGGACCTCACCGTCATGACCGTGGTTGAGAGGGGTGTCGACATACTCGGGCTGTCCACCGCGAGGCGCGAGAACGATCTGGAGGTCACGCTCGAGATCGACAGCACCATAGAGATAACGGGCGCTTTCCATTATCATATCTTCATAGTCAAGACAGGTTACGTGGAACAGTTCGTGGATTTCATCAACCTCACGGGGTTCGAGGCCGTTCCCGACAGGATGCCCAACTCCACGTATATCTACGCCCACCGCGCTTTCATAGGCGACCCCAATATATTCAACCGGAGCCAGGGCAGTATAGTCAACAAGGACCTGCTTGTGTTCAAGGTCCCCTTCAAGGAGCTGGTATCCGCAGGTCTTTCCTCCCCTGTCAAGGCTACGGATTTCGAGGTCTTTGCAGTCACTGTGCATCAGGTACCGTACCTGGAGAACAAAGGCCAGATCTCCAGGGTCATCATGACCGACACTGCCGGGACCGGGGCCCTGAAGCTCGGGAACATATCCACCCAGGACACCGCATCGGGTTCATCCTCCAACCCCTTCGGGGATTTCTCAAGGCCGACGGCGATAATCGTTATAGTCACATTGATGGTCATCGTCCTGATATTCGGCACCGTGAGCTTCTTCCTGGTCAGAAGGGAGAAGGAGAAGCACAAAAAGGAGGAACGGGAGTTCCTTGAAAAGGTCGAGAGGATGAGGGCCGAGGGGAAGGACCTCTTCGGCAAGGAAAAGGTGGAACAAGGCCCCAAGAAGGTCTCTTACGAGGAGCTGTACGGCGGCCCCGCACCTGAGGGTCATGATAAGACCCCTGCCGCACCCCCACCACCGTCACTTCCGGGACCCGGTCTGGGTAATGTCCCAGAGGTCCAGAGCAATATAATGGAGATGGAGGTAAAGGTGCAGCCGACATCGGGGGACAAGGACGGAACGTCCCAAACCCCTGCTAAAGTTTGATATTGGCCTGTAATGACGCAATTATTTCCCTACCTTGATTATTCAGATAGATTATTTATCAAGAAACCTTATTAAGATGGGTCATAACTCAACATTAGGACCCTTCCTGACGATATGGGAGAGGTGATTAGCCCTGGACCCTGTAGACCTGCCCATCCTCGAGAAAAGGCTCAAAAGGGCCAATGACCGTGTCGGCGTACTCGAGGGTATGGGCATAGATATGGGGAAGGTCAGGTCTCTCATAGATAACATAGAGAAGGAGGCCCCATCCCAGAAGAAGGATAACATCCTTATCGCGCTCGCGAAGCTGGAGAGCTATCTGGACAGGGTCGAACAGCTGGCCCGGAAGAAGGATGCCCAAGCGACCTCCCGAACGACCGATGAAGGACCCTCGCCGGAGCCAGGCCAGACATCAAGCTCCGGGAGCGGACCGGAACCTGCTGTGACCCCCTCATCCGGCGGGGAAGCTGCATCGGAGGCTCCGGTCGCCAAGGTCCCGCCGGTCTTCGATAAGGAGAGGGTGAGGTCCGAGAAGGAGCGGATAACGACGCTCTGCAAGGAGGTCGTAACCTGCGGGGGCGATACCAGCCCCATAGAGCCCCATCTCAATGCGTTGGATGAGGCGGCCGGGAGCAGGGACGGGGTCCTTTTCGAGCAGTACAGGTCAATTGTCCTTGAATGGCTTACGGCATACCTTGGCAACCTCCATAGGGCATCTATCGCATCGACCCTGGGCGAGGTGGAGGCCATAAGCGCGGACTTCTCTTCCATTGGCAGGGACCAGGACATCAAGGAGCAGATGGATGAAGCCTCCTCCAAGGCTAGCATTCCGGGGGATGCCACCCTTGACGACCTCAGGGATAGGACCGAGGGGCTCAAGCTCATCAAGGGCGCTCTTACAGAGAAACGCTCCAACATGGTGAAAGAGATATCGGAAGGTCTCAGGGACACGGTCAAGTATATAAGGAAGATGATATCGGACCTCCCCGAGGAAGGTCCGTCAGCAGGGTTCAGGGAGGACCTATCCCGGCTCGATTCGCTCGTCCAGAGCGGAGAGGTCCTGAAGGGTTTCAATGAGGGCAAGGACCTGATGGAGAGGGTCAAGAAGGAGCTCAGGGACAGGAACAGGTCCAGGCTCGAGAAGATGCTCATATCGGTCGAGCCCCTGTTGGAGAGGATATCCCTGGGCAGGGGAAGCTCGTCCGAACTGTTCACCTCCCTCCGCAGGGAGAAGGAGGACCTCCTAGAGCTCTCCACAAAGGACCTTGACAAGGCATTGAAGAGAGCGGAGGCCCTTCTTGACAAGGTATCTCTGGCCATTGCGGACATCGAGGAAGGTTCCGTGAACAGGCTGGAGGACAAGATCAGGGAGGCCAGGGTCAAGGCCGAGGACCTCAAAGACGTCCTGGACGTGACCCCGATCGTATCCATACTCCAGAGGGCGGACGACCTTGCCTTGGAGGGCGATGTCGATACTGCGACCAAGATGGTCGAGAGGGCCTTGTCGGCATTCGACAAGCTAAAGGAAAAGAAGCTTCTGGACCAGGCGGCCTTGAGCCTCTCCGAGATTCAGACCAAGATGGCCGACCTGAGCGATAAGGCCATGGACACCACCCCCCTCCAGGCACCCGTAGGACGGGCCAGGGATGCCCTGGAGAGGAAGGACCTGAAGGCCTTCGAGGAAGCCCTCCTCCTTATCAATGAGAAGCTGGAGCTCCTGAGGGGAGAGGAGCTGAGGGTCGAGTATCACGGCAGGCTCATGGGGCTCGTCAACGAAATGAACTACCTCAAGAAGGAGGGATTCGAGGTCACTTATCTCGAAAAGAAACTTGAAGAGGCTCGGACCAGCTTCCATGACCGGAAGCTGAAAGATGCGGTCGAGATGGAGAAGGGCATTAGGGAAGAGATCGTCCGTATCCGATTGAGGGGCACCCTGGACAGGAGGCTCTTAGCGGTCGAGGGTACCATAAAGGAAGCCGAGGGCCTGCTGCTCGATATGGAGGAGGTTACGGAGCTCCTCGTCAAGGCAAGGCAGCATCTGGCGAACGAAGAGCTCGACGGGGCCTTGGACAGAGCATCGGCCGCCCAGGCGCTTTCCGAGGACCTGCTCATGCACAGGACCTACTCCATGATGGAGAAGGAGGTCCGGCAGATGGTAACGGAGCTCACATCGTTCTCGATCGATGCGGGGGACGTGGACCTGAGGATAAAGCAGGCCTACTCCCTGGCGGACGATGAGAAGTTCAAGGAGGCCATGGAGTCCTTCCTGCAGCTCAAGGACGAGCTCTCCAGGAAACTGATAGACAAGAAGGCGGAGTGGACGGTTAAAGAGCTCGGGAACAAGATCAAAGAGGCCAGAGCGGCCGGGATGAACATCTCGCCCTTGAAGGCCGCCCTCACAAAGGCAAAGGTCCTCCTTGATGCGAAGGACCTCGAATCCGCCGTCAAGGTGGCGACGGAGCAGATAAATATCATAGATTCCAAACTGAACGAGAGAAAGGACGTCCAATCGAATCTGGATGGGCAGAGGGGCAGGCTCATAGGCATGGAGGTCAAGATAGGCCAGCTGGTCAAGGCCGGAGCCCAGATGGGCGACCTCAAGGACAGGGTCAGTTCGATAAGGGATCTCATAGATAACGGAGAGATGGAAGGGGCGGAATCGGAGCTTAGCAGGCTGGATATGGACCTGAATGCGCTCTTGACCCCTAACGTAAGGGAGAAGATGGCCTCGACCGCCAGACCATCCTCCCAAGCGACGGTAACGGATAAGGACCAGGAAAAGGGGCCGATGAAGGAGGAAGATGTCGATCCCGAAGAGGCATATGAGGAGCTCAAGATAGTGATCAAGCGGATACAGGAGGAGATGAAGCTCCTACCGCAGAAGGGACCGAGGATGGACGAGATAAAGAAGGAGATAGTCAAGGTCCAGCAGATGGTCATCCAGAAGAGGTATGTGGAGGCCTACAGGATGGCCAGCAACTGCTATTCCAATATCAAGGCAATCAGGTCATGAGCCAGCGCCCATCTCCGCCTACCAGAACATGGTTATTACCGGTACGAGAAGGACCCCCATTGCATGGGACCTTCTGATACCTATGAACGGGGCTATCAATCCTATGCCCGTGGATACGACCAGCACGAGCAGGCCCAATGGTCCTGTGAAGACAAGGACCATCAAGGTTATGAACACGATTATCCCGATGGCCAGAGGGCCGTAGGGGATCCGTGGCATCAGGTTCGACAGAACCTTCCCCAGGTACAAGGTGAGGAAGAACCCCAGGCATGATGCGACCAGTGAGGAGATCAAGAGGACGGACAGGGCGAATGGCGGCATGATAGCGTTCCATTCCGTGACCTGTATGAGCTCATCGACCACTATTGCCGCCCCGGACCTTGGTCTGAGGATGAGGAACAGTGCCGCAACGACGAAGAACGAGTTCGCCGTGTTTATTGCTGAGAGCGTCAGGATCACAGAGCCAGGGGAATTGTCCTTCCTGAATATCATGGCAACGACCGTTGCGACACCACCGCTCATACCGGGAAGGAACCCGACCACAGACCCGGCCGTACCGCCTATGAAGGACCCCGCCGCCGTGTCCTTTACGCTCAGGTCCGGTTCCTCCGCCCTCTGGGGCGGGACCTTGGCACCTCCCCTTATGCTCTCAAGGAGGGTCGATGTCCCGAACAGCCCGGACAGGGTCGGGAAGAGCACGCTTGAAGGAAGGCCGAAGGGCGAACTGACATCAAGGTCAAAGACCGCCAACCCTAGGGCACCTGAGAGAAGGAAAAGGCATGAGGCTGCCGCAACCCCTGCGACCCTGGAGAGGGGTCCCTTCTCCAGTTGCCAATGACCGTTCGCGCCCTTTACGGGCCTATAGGGAAGTCTGGCGGTCTCGGATACAAGGATCAGGATAACGACGGCAAGCAGGACCCAGACCATATACTCTTTGAGCCGGTCGTATCCGTTCAACGGTTCATTGACCAGGAACCGGTAGGGGATAAGGAGTATGAAACCCACGATTATCGCTCCGAAGCTGCCTACGGCGGATATGTAGACCGCCTGGTACCCTTCCCCCTTCATCAACATGCCGTGGGCAGGCAGGACGCTCAGGGCGGTCTCGGGTTCAGGCGCCCCCAGGAAGGTGGACGGTATGAAATCAAGGAAGGTATGGGCCATGGATGTTGCGACAATGGCGGCAGACACCAGAAGGAGCGCGGTCCAGCTCTCCAATCCGGAGATGTCCGATAGGAGCCCTGCTAAGAAAGGGCTGAGGGAGAGGAGCACTATCGCCACATTATTGACATGTATGCCGGGAGTGAGCCCCGTGAACACCCCTAGGGCCGTTCCCATCAAGATGAAAACGGCAAGGAGGAGAAAGAGCTCTATCACGTCACCCATTCCCCCTTCCCCGCGTCCATGAACAATCGTGTTGTCTGGCCATCGAACTCCAGAGGACATATCAGGGTCCCGGATGCCCCATCGACCATCTCGGCCGTCAGGTTCTTCAGAAGCAGCTCGGAACCTTCGTCAGTGAGATAGGCCGTTCCGTCCAGTATCGATATCGTCCCGGAGATGGAAAGCGGGGTCCCAACGTAGTAACGGAGCTGGTCCCCTGCCCCCCCCAGGTCCAATTTCCAGGGACCGTAAGGTCCCAGGAGGACCACTTCCCGAACCTGAAGGGCGTACCTCATCTGGTCCGTGTCCCAATAGAGAGTGCTGTTCTTGAGCTCCACAAGGTCTCCCCTGTGGAGCGTATAGGTCCCTTTCGGGATGCGGACCCTGATATTGAGGCGGCCGCCGTCAGGTCCCTCCCCAACGGTCAGGTAGCTGGAGTTCCCCGGTTCGGACCTCAGGTACCCCCGAACCGTGAATGGCCCGACAGGCGCATCGGCCGGTGAGCGAGAGATCAGGTCCACAAGTGACATCAGGTCAGCTGTCCTTGGGACGGCCCTGAGGAGCACCATGAGCGAACTGTCGCCGTAGCACAGAACGCTGCCCTCGTCCCTCCTGAGCCCACTCGCTCGCACCAGATCACCCGTTCCAGGGAGACGGTCCACCCTCTGGCATATAAGGACGGTCCGTAATGGTCCGGTACTGGCATCCGATGAGTTCGACCTGATGACCGCCTCGAACGAGCCGGGGCCTGTCCAGTAGGCCGTTTCGACAATGCCTTGGAAGGTGCCTATGGTGTTCTCGGTCCAGACCTGGGCATCGTCGGGTCCCCCGGGCCTCCTACGGACCTCCATGGACCTCTCCGAGGCCACATCCAGGATGAGACCGTTGCCGTATGACCTGACCTCGCCTTTCAACCTGATTACGGAACCGACCTCCAGGTCTTTTGCCCCCCTCTCGATGAGGGCTTCGGCCGTGAAATTACCATCGCTCAGGAGCAGCATGACGGAACCGTCGGATGTCATGTCCGATCCCACCAGGAGTCCGCGTGTGGTCACATCCTTTCCGACGGCATCATCCAGGTCCTCCAATGGGACCTGTTCGTCACGGTCGAGATATGTAAAAAGGGTCAGGATGATGACCCCCATTATCGAAATGGATACGACCCCGACCTTAAATGCTGTACTGCCGATCTTTAGGTCTTTCATAGGGCACTCAACCCCATGGTTGATTGGCCGAACGCCGATATTATCCTTGCGACGAATGACCGTAAAAAGTAAGGTTTTCTCATGGAACCTTATAAATATAACATAATTGCATATCTTAGTATATAAACAAGGGAACGAGTTGCGGTCCATGGTACTTGAGACGGAGCGTAGGTCATTGACATCCCCCACATCGGAATCCGGGGTTGATTACGTCGTATCCAGATTGGAGCTCACCAAGGCCATCCAGACCTCGTTCAAGGGCAGGTCCAACAAGGGTCCTCTGGACAATGAGGTGGCGGAGGAGATGGCCGAACATGTCCTCAACTTCTTCGGATACGGGGAGAGGATAATAGATAACATGCTAAAGACCGACGACAGGGACATCTTCTACATGCTCGAGGACCTTGGCATCCTCAAGACCGAGAGGGAGGAAACGACCCTCTACGACGGCCGCGAGTGGCGGATCAACTACTGGACGCTCAAGAAGGGTTATATCTCATTATTGACCGGCAGGACCAAGGGGGATAAGCCCCTATTCGCTGGGATGGGGGCTGTCAAGGATGACCTCTCCGTCTATGAGGACCTGCCCGAGGAGCTCTGGAGGAGAGAGGGCTGAGGGCACTCCTCCAAAAGATAGGTCAGAGAACCATTACCCTCAATGGACAATCATTATAAACAGCGTCATTATGAGTACCATTGCTGAGGTCGGTCTATGCCCATGATGGACGAGGAAACGGCGGCCAAGGTAAAAGAGGCCTTGGAAGGGATGAAGGAAAGCGTTCACCTCCTGCTCTTCATCGATATGGAGAGATGCACCCTGTGCAGTGAGACCAGGGAGATAATAACGGAACTGTCATCACTGGCCCCAAGGCTCACATTCGAGGTCCTTGAGATGGATAAGGACCAGGATATGGCAAAGAAGTACAATGTGGAGCTCACACCGGCCATTTTGGTCCTCAAGGGGACCAAAGAGGCCAATGAATATCCGGGCATACGCTTCTTCGGGATCCCGGCTGGGTTCGAGTTCACCTCGCTCATAGATGCTGTCCTGACGGTTTCCAGCGGCGAGGAGGCCATTTCCAGGGAGGGCATCGAGGTGCTGAAGGGATTGAAGAAGGACATCCATATACAGGTCTTCGTAACCCCTACCTGCCCCTACTGTCCCCGCGCGGTGGTCCTTGCCCATCATATGGCAATGCACAGTGAAAGGGTGGTTGCGGACATGGTTGAGGCCCAGGAGTTCCCCGAGCTGTCAATGAAGTACAAGGTCATGGGGGTCCCGAGGACCGTTATCAACGGCACGCTTCACCAGGAAGGTGCGGCACCCGAGAGGATGATAATAGAACTTATAAAAAAAGCATGATATTATAGAAATAAATGTTATAAAATTGACAAATGGCTTCTTCGGTATTTAACTTGTCCTTTGATATTGAGGGGGCAAGCTTAATAAATCCATTGTACTGATTTTAAATCGTAACATGGAACGGACCGATGATATAGATGGCCAGGTGACCAGCGATAGCACTAAGGCCGTACGTTCGACCCCGGAAATGACCTTCCCCAATGGTCCAACCAGGGATATGATGACTCTATCCCTCTTTGATAAGAACAGGTGTTCCATGGACTGCGGGATAATCATACTCAAGGGGAGCGAGCTTGTTTTCGTCAATCAGGGCCTCACTGATCTCTTGGGTTATACCCTGGAAGACCTATCGGGAGAGAAGTACCTCACCATTCTTGACATGATAACCAGCGGCGAAGGCCATCTATTGAATACCATACAGGAAACGGCCGAGGGCAAGGGGATCGAACTTGAGGCCGTTACCAAGAGCGGTGACAGACTGTGGGTCCAGTTGAGCTACAGGACCGAAGGGCCCGGAAAGGACGCTCTGACCATGGTCACGGTGTTCAATATAACACGCTTCAAGGGTATCGAAAAGGAACTGAGGAGGTCCGAGGGAAAGTACAGGGCGGTCCTTGAGAAGAGCCCCATCAACATCTACATAGCCGACCTCGAGACCCTGAGGATCATAGAGACCAACCCTGCCATGCAGCGTCTCCTGGGTTACTCGGAGGGTGAGCTGAAGGAAATGACCCCCTATGATTTCCTCGAACATGACCCGGACGACATCCACAGGAAGGTCATCGGGTTGAGCTCATCGGACTTCAAGGTCGTGGGAGAGCGCAAGTACAGAAGGAAGGACGGCAGTTTACTTGACGTCGAGGTCTTCGGCAACGTCATTGACCTTGGGGACAGGAAGGCGATATGCATCGTCTCCTGGGACATCACCGAGAGGAACAGGGCATCGAGACAGATCATGAAGCTGAACGAGGTCCTGAGGCTTACGAGCAAGATAACCCGGCATGACATCAGGAACCATCTGTCCATAGCATACGGTATCCTTGGCATGATGAGGGAAGGCCATAAGGCGAGCGAGAGGTTCATAGAGGAGGCCTACACGTCCGTGCAGAGGAGCATAGACCTCACCAAGAGGATGGCCGTCCTCGATGCGATGATAATGGGCGAGGACCGGTTGTATCCCTTCGATGTCAGGGAGGTCGTGGAGTCCGTGATAGTCGACCACAAGGTCAAGTATTCCATACAGGGAGAGGGGCGGGTCCTTGCGGATGTCGCTATCACATCGGTCATGGATAACATAGTCATTAACTCGGTCAATCACGGCCAGACCGACAGGATGAAGGTAACCATCGCATCCCATGGGGGTAGTGTTGAGGTGAGACTCTCCGATACGGGGGTCGGCATACCGGATGATATCAAACCAAAGGTGTTCGAAGAGGGCTTCACCTTCGGGAAGAACGCGGGGTCAGGCCTTGGTCTGTTCATTGTCAGGTCGGCCATGGAAAGGTACGGGGGCTCGGTAAGGCTGGAGGATACCTTACCTAAGGGAACAACGGTCGTCCTGACCTTCAAGAGCGCGGAAGCTGATGAGAGCGGATGAGCTGCTATGGGGCAAAGTCCGGGTCCCAAGAAAGATGGCGCCGCAGAACGGATTCGAACCGATGGCCTTACGATTAACAGTCGTACGCTCTAGCCAACTGAGCTACTGCGGCAGTGGTTGGCCGGTCGTGAATAAAGTCGTCATATTTAAAGCATATCGCTTCAGTAAAAAACCCCCCATCATGCCGACCGGTAGGCCAGGTCCGACATTTCCACGACCCCCCGGGTCGGGTTCAGATAGCTGTGCTCCCCCGACCTGACGAAAAGCTGTCTCCCGGAGCCGGTCGAACGGACATCCACGAGCCCCTTCCGCTGAAGCTGCTTCAGATGTCTGGACATGGTCCTTTTGGACCTGGTCGTGGAAACGGACGAAAAGAGGTCGGGAGCATTTATCCCGGGCATTCTGCCTATGATGGAGAGCATCTCCATGTCCAGTTCCGAGACCACTATCTCGCAGCCCCTGATACGGACCCCCTCGGCATAGAATAGCTTGTAGCGGCCCATGTTCCTGTGCACCAGCAGGCCTTCCCTCTCCAGCTTCAGTAGATGATAGGTCAGCGTCCCGTTGTTCACATCAAAATGGTCCTTGAGCGCCGTATATGTGATCCCTGGGTTGACCTTGATGAACTCGTAGAGACGACCCCTGAAGAAATGGTCCAGCACCTTGTCGTCCTTGATAAGGGAATAGAGCGGGACCAGAGTGAGGAGCAGCCACCTCCATCTGAAGGTCTCGGATGCCGAATAGAGGTAGGCGGCCGAGCCTGCCAGAAGGGAGATGCCACCGGACAATCCTCCTATCACGACGGGTGCGGACACGGGAGGTCCCTTCTCGGTCCTTTCCCCCGCGATCCTGATAGGCATCTCGTTCGAAGTCGTCCTGTGTCCGTTAACGAACCCGAACGCCCTCACTGGAATGGTCCTCTTTCCCGTAAAACCCCTCGCTCTTAGGGTGAAGGTAGGCCTATCCAGTTCCGATGCGCTCTTTATGACGTTCGAAACGATCTCCGTACCATTGTAGTTTCCGGCCGGTTCTATCCCGAGGTTGTTCACCTCACCGCCCAGGACAAGGACCGTCACCGAACCATCCTCGGGAGGTACGGTGGGGTAAAGGAAAAGCCGGGGCTGTCGGCCGTAGAAGATATGGAGCCTGTCGTCCTCCCTCACCATCTGAACATCCAGCGTATTTAGGGACCCAGCCGGTGAAATGATAAGGGAGGTGAACAGCCGGTCAAGGTCAGTGGGGAACGAATATTCCAGTAGAAGTACCGTGGTCTCACCGGAGGCCATCAGAGCGGTCGAAGCCCCCTTAAGGACATCCGAACTCGAGGTGATCGAAAAGGATAAGGGGATATTCCCCGTATTTGACAACGACAGCTCGAGCGCTCCCTCCAGAGGTTGGTCCGTGAGGACCTCATCTGTCGGTAGAATTACAAAGTCGGTCGTCGGCGACACCTCTATGATGCAGGTGTCGGACCCTAGAACATAACCGTCCTCCTTGACTGCATTTAGCGTGACCCTGCACCTCGTGCCAGCCGCTTGACCGGGGGGTGCGGTCACTGTCACCTCGAAGACCACCTCCTCCATAGGTTGGAGATAGATGGGTGGAGGCGCGGTCAGGGACCATCCTTCAGCAGGGTCCAGTTCGGACCCTATCTCCACCATCATGTTCCTAGATAACCCTGTTCTTAGGGTGACCTCCAGTTCCACCCATCCCCCTTGCGTCAATTTGGAGCTGACGAAATAGAGGTCGTTCTCGATCTCCAGACCGCTCACACGGTCACCAGAGGCAGGTATCGATAGGGAGACCGCCCCTATAAGAAGGGTAAGAAGCAGAAGGATAACGGTCCTGACCCTATAGGCACTCGAGCTCATCCTCACCATCATGGGACGGGTGGGTATTTAACTGGTGTTGAACAGTGCTGTCCTGGGGGGGCGTGATCCTCTGGACCAGTTCCGATGCCCCCGAGAGGACCTCGACATGGATATCACCCAGGCTGGAACCCCCGTCCGTGAAGTTCACCTTCGAAGCGAAGGCCACCTGTTTGTGGAGGAGAAAGGAGGTACTATCGTCCGAAAGCGACCTTTTCAGGACGGATACAGCGGTGTCCCTGATCATCTGGTCCCTCAGGAGCTCTATGAACCGTTCAAGGTCATCGGTCGTCCCTGTGAGCTGGGACCCGTCGAGAGAAAGCTCCGCTCTCGGGAAAATGTTCCGGACAGAACCCCAGACCTTCTCCAGGTCCTCTGTGGGGTGGACCTCGGTCCTTAAGGAGACCATCATCTTCAGAGCAGCCCCATCTCTATGACCTCAATGGATTGGACGCCGGGGGTCGATGCCAGTTTGGACTCCAGTTCCTCCCCCCCGCCCTTCTTGTCGTCCAGCACAACGGCCCATTCCAGGAGCTTCAATCCGTAGAAGGCTGGTCTTATCGCATAGCTCGAGACCCTCCCGTGGGACGGGACGTAAGTCGAGAACTTCAAGACAAGCCCTTCAAGATCGGTCTCTGGACCCTCGGGCATGACCTTGTACCTTATGAGGACCTCTCCCATGTCCAGGCCTCCCTTAAGGTCCTATGAAACCGCACTGGGAGCAGTGGTATTTAGCCGACTGGTCCCTGCACTGGCCGCATCGGCCTATGCTCATGGTCCCGCAGCTGGGGCAGCTGAACTCGACCGCTTTCTCACCCTTGAGGGGGATACCGCAAGAATTGCATTTCCTTATTGCTTCGGACATGGGTCCATCCACCTTTTTTTCGCCAAATGGGGTTGCCTTAATTAAGCTTTCCCCCTTGGGACCGTCAGGTGTTCATGTGAAAGTATTAAGTATCCCGTTTTTCTAATCAACCTTGGGGAAATGAAAATGGACATGCCCGTGCCTGTCACTGAAAATGTGTTCTGGATAGGGGTGAACGATAGGGAGACCCATCTCTTCGAGGGATTGTGGCCCCTTCCACATGGGGTATCATACAATTCCTACCTTATAAAGGACGAAAAGGTCGTCCTGGTGGACACGGTCAAGTTCACATTGACCGGACCCTACCTGGAGAAGCTGAGGAAGCTGACTGGAGGAAGGATAGACTACCTCGTCGTCAACCATATGGAACCCGACCATTCGGGGTCGATACTGGCTCTTAGGGACATCTACCCTGACATGGTAATCATCGGGAACAAGAAGACCGAACAGTTCCTGTACGATTTCTATGGGATAACGGATGGGATCAAGGTAGTAAAGGACGCAGAGGAGCTTGACATAGGCTCGAGGAAGCTCATTTTCTACATGACCCCCATGGTACACTGGCCCGAAACGATGATGACCTATGATACGAAGGACAGGATACTCTTCTCAGGGGATGCGTTCGGAGGGTTCAGGACGCTGGACGGTGGGATATTCGATGACGAACTGGACGTATCTACATATAGGGACGAGATAGCGAGATACTATGCAAATATCATTGCCAAGTTCAGTCCCATGGTCCAGGCAGCCCTAGGGAAGCTCAAGGGCATCGATATCAGAGTGGTCTGTTCCACCCACGGACCTGTTTGGAGGAAGGACCCTGGCTACATCGTGAAATATTACGATGAGCTGAGCTGCATGGAGACCGAGCACGGTGTCGTGGTCGTCTACGGGTCCATGTACGGGAACACGAAGAAGATGGCAGATCACCTGGCTAGGAAGCTCTCCGAGGGCGGGATAGGGAAGGTCATAGTCCACGACGCCTCGAAGACGCATCTATCGTACCTGATAAGGGATATCTGGAGGTACACCGGGATAGCGATAGGGACCCCGACCTACAATACCGGGATCTACCCCCCTATCGATGCATTGGTTCATTTCATGAAGAACTCAAGGATCCAGAACCATGTGATAGGTGTGTTCGGGTCCTGCGGGTGGGGGGGAGGAGGGGTGAAGGCCGTGGAAGAATATGCTAGGTCGAGCTCCTGCAGGGTAGTGGACCCCGTCGTAGAGGTCCATGGAGGGGCGAAGGAGGAGGACCTTAAAAGGCTGGATGAATTGGCAGAGAACATGGTCAGGGAGCTGAAGGAGCTCTC
>JBFYMY010000123.1:0-5144 GCA_041304645.1 Thermoplasmatales archaeon | reverse complement strand
TCTCTTCGGGAGCAATGAACAGAAGAAGGAGTATCTCGGACCCGGCATCGAAGGTAAGAGGCTTTTCGCCTTTGCCAATACGGAGCCCTCGGCGGGGTCCGATGCATCGGCCATCAAGCTGACGGCAGAAGAGAAGGGGGACCACTATCTCGTGAACGGGATGAAGGCCTACATCACCAACGCCGATCTTGCGGATGATATCATCTTCACGGCCGTGACAGGGCCGACTTCCGAGAAGCAGCACAGGAGGGTCTCCATGTTCATAACGCCAGGAGATGCCAAGGGTTTGACCAGGACCCGCTTGAAGAAGTACGGCTGGAAGGGGTCCCACCTGTGCACCCTGAACTTCGAGGATGTCATAGTGCCCAAGGAGAACCTGCTGGGTCAGAAAGGAAGGGGGTTCTACCAGACGATGGAGCTCTTCAACAACGGCAGGATAGGTGTGTCCTCCCTTGCCTTCGGTGCTGCACTTGGGGCCTTCGAACATGCGTATGGACATGCCGTCAAGAGGAAGGCATTCGGTAGGACATTGTTCGAGCATGAATCAAAGACCTACGAGTTCTCGGAGAACATCGCCCGCCTTCAAGCGGGATGGTTGCTGATACAGAAAGCGGCATACGAAGCCGATTCCGGCCGGGACTTCAAGCATTATGCATCCCTTGCGAAGCTCTTCAACACGGAAGAGGGCATGAAGATAACCCTGTGGGGTGTCATAACAATGGGTGCAAGAGGGATCATAGTGCAGAACCCCATATCGGACTACCCCCACGACTCCCTGGTATCCTTGATAGGGGAGGGTGCTCCGGAGGTCCAGAAGAAGGTCATAGCCCAGGGACTTGACGGCATTTTGAAGGACCTGTGAATCTCAGCTGTGCTTGAACTCCGCCTTCCGTTTCTCTATGAAGGCCTTCATGCCCTCTTTCTGATCGTAGGTCGAGAAGGATGAAGAAAACAGCGCCGCTTCGAGCTCAAGGCCCTGGGAGAGCTCCATGTCGAGCCCCTTCCTAGCCATCCGCTTGATGAACGCTACCTGGACCTGGGACTTGGAGGTTATCTTTAGGGCCAACGCCATGGCCTCTTCCATCAGTTTGTCGGGTTCGACGACCTTGTTGACGAGCCCTATCCTCAAAGCTTCTTCAGCCGATATATTGTCCCCGGTGAGCAGGAGTTCGAATCCCTTGAAGTATCCCACAAGCCTCGGGAGCCTCTGGGTGCCTCCGAAACCCGGGGCGATGCCCAGGTTGATCTCCGGCTGCCCGATGAGGGCCTTGGTGGATGCAATTGCCATATCGCATGCCATCATCAGCTCGCATCCACCTCCCAGAGCATATCCATTGACAGCTGCGATGTACGGGAGCCTTGAAGCTTCCATCTTCAATGTCAGTCCCTGTCCTATCTCGGCGAAGTGCCTTGCCTCGAGAGGGGATAGGTCCGCCATCTGCTTGATGTCGGCACCCGCTATGAACGATTTCCCTTCACCTGTCAGTATGACCGCCCTGACGGACCGGTCGCTCTCGAGCTCATCGACAGCGGAATGGAGCTCCCTTACGGTCTGCGCATTGAGCGCGTTCAAGGCAGAGGGTCTGTTCATTTTGATGATGGCGATGGGTCCCTCCCTTTGAAGGACTATGTTCTCGTATCCCATGTTCACCGCCCCGCAGGATATTCGTAGAACCCCTTCCCGGTCTTCCTTCCCAGATATCCCGCCTGGACCATCTTCTTCAGGAGCGGGCAGGGCCTGTACTTGGGATCGTTGAAGCCCTCGTAGAGCACCGTCATGATGCTCAGGCACACATCGAGCCCAATGAGGTCCGCAAGCTCGAGAGGGCCCATGGGATGGTTCATGCCGAGCTTCATGACCCCGTCGATGGCCTGAGGGGTCCCGACACCCTCATAGAGGCAGTAAATGGCCTCGTTTATCATAGGCAGGAGGACCCGGTTGGATACGAACCCGGGGCTGTCGTTGACCTCTATGGGCTCCTTGTCCATCTTCTTTGAGAGCTCGAATATGAGATTGGTGGTATCATCTGAGGTCCTAAGACCCCTTATGACCTCGACGAGCTTCATCATAGGCACAGGGTTCATGAAATGCATCCCTATGAACCTCTCAGGCCTTTTCGTGGCCCCTGCGAGCTCGGTTATGGGTATGGTAGAGGTGTTGGATGCCAATATGGCTTCGGGGCCAAGGATGGCATCGAGCTTCCTGAACAGTTCCTTTTTAATGGCAGCATTCTCGACGATAGCCTCCACTACGATATCGCACGAGGACAGCTCCTCTATTTTGGATGTTCCCTTGAACCTTCCCATGATGGAAGACCTCTCATCGGATGTCATCTTCCCCTTCTCGACCGACCTGTCCAGGAACTTGGATATCTTGTTCATCCCGCTCCTTACGAGATCGTCACTGATATCGTTCAAAACGACATCGAAGCCGGCCTTGGCCGCCACAAGGGCGATACCGTGACCCATCTGGCCTGCACCGACCACACCGAACGTCCTTAATTCCGTATCCATACCCCCTTACATCCTCTCGACGATCATGTTCACTGAGTTCCCACCACCCAAACAGATCGTGGCAAGCCCCCTGTCCTTCCCGTACCTCTTGAGATTATGGAGCAGAGTAACGAGTATCCTGCATCCGCTGGTGCCTATGGGATGTCCGAGAGCGACCGCTCCGCCGTGGACGTTGAACTTCTCTTTCGGTATCCCCACGGCCTTCATCAATGCGACAGACGCGGATGAGAAGGCTTCGTTGTGCTCTACGAGGTCTATGTCATCGACCGAGAACCCGGTCTTTGCAAGTAGCGCCTTGACACCTGGTACGACGGCCTCCATAACGAACTCGGGCCTCATACCTGCGGTATTGTAATCAACGATCCTTCCCAAGGGCTTCAAACCGAGCTCCTCTGCCCTCTTATCGCTCATGACGACAACCGCCGAGGCCCCATCGGATAACTGTGAGGCGTTCCCTGCGGTGACGACCCCCCCCTCCTTGAAGAAGGGTTTGAGCTTGGCGAGACTCTCGGGAGTGATGTCATGTCTTATGCCCTCATCCTTGTCAAAAAGGATAGGGTCCCCCTTCTTCTGCGGGATGGGGACCGGGACGATCTCGCCCTTGAACAGTCCCTCGTTAGTTGCCTTAGAGGCCTTTTTGTGGCTTCCGAGCGCGAACTCGTCTATCTCCTGCCTGGTGAGCTTGTACTTCTCCGCTATGACCTCACCGGTCATCCCCATGTGGAAGTCGTTGTAAACGTCCCAGAGCCCGTCCTTGACCATGGAATCTATGATCTTGCCGTCGAAGAGCCTGTATCCGAACCGTGCCTTGTCAAGGATGTAGGGGCAGTTGGTCATGCTCTCCATACCGCCTGCAACTATCGTTTCAGCGTCCCCGCACTTTATGGCCTGGGCGGCCAGGATGACCGCCTTCAAGGATGAGCCGCAGACCTTGTCCACATGCAGTGCCCCGGCCTCATAGGGTATCCCGGCCCCTATTGCCGCCTGCCTGGCTACGTTCTGGCCCAATCCTGCCGAGACCACATTCCCCATTATGACCTCGCTGACCTCGACCGGAGGTAGACCGATCCTCTCAAGGACGCTCTTGATCACAATGCTCCCGAGCTTGGGCGCGGAGAGGTCCTTCAAAGAGCCTTCGAACTTTCCCTGTGCGGTCCTGACCGCCGAAACTATTACTGCCTGTCCCATTACTTTTCCCCCTTGTCGTGAATGGCCGATGGACAAAGGGATATCTTGATAAAATGTTTGCCGGTCATCAGCACTTGGTGTTTTTTTTAGTTGACAGCCGGCTCTTGACCAAGAGAGGAGCGGTAGGTGGAATAATGGACAACGCCCCGACCGAAATTGTATATTATGAATACGATAGGTATTTAAAGGCCGAGTCATATTTATTCCTCTCGGTGGAGTCATATGAGCCGGATGATAAGAACGGATAGCAGCCTCTTCTCCCTGCAGATGAGATGCTACTACATAAGCAACGATTACAAGGGTTTCCAGAAGTCTCCCGGTACCGAGTACCTCAAGGATATATTCGATGAGGGATGAGCTCAAGTTTTTAATCCAATGAGCTACCTCCATGTGCCCCGGGTATTCAGGGGGCTTAAGATAACTGCCTATGATATTGTCACCGATATAGCTGTGATCGGGGGTGGGATGGCCGGACTGATGTCCGCATTGGAGGCTTCCAGGGCAGGGGCCAAGGTGGTCCTTCTCGATTCCAGGAAGGAGGTCGGACTGCCAGTCCGGTGCGGAGAGGCCATATCGGAGAACACACTGAGCATAACTGGGCTCAAGGTCGAAGGAGAGTGGATAGCCCACCCGGTTGAGGGGTTCAGGGTCCGGTCCCCTTCTGGTGATGACCTTCATATACGGATGAAGGGATTTTCGATCAAGAGGGACCTTTTCGAAAAGGAGCTAGCATCCCTATCTGGATCCGCCGGGACGGATATTTTGAGCTCTGCCACGGTCGAGAGCGCAGAACCCGCGGACGGACAATGGGTCCTCAGGACATTGAGAGGGACCGTCAAGGCCCGTTTCGTTATAATTGCATGCGGAGCGAACAATTATCTGCCTGGCCTCTTCGGGTTCGAAGGTCATCAGAACTGCTACAAGGGGTTAGGTATCAAATTGAAAAGGAAGGACTTTGGGAAGGACCTCATCTTCATGGTGAAGGGTGACCTCCAAGGCGGTTATGGATGGTACTTCCCCAGAGGTGACGGCGTCAATGCCGGGGTCTGCGCACTATCCGACCTCACAGCTCAACTTGAATGGCTCAAGAGGACCCTGTCCATACGGGATTGTGAGATCATATCCTATCACGGAGGCGCCATCCCCGTGGACGGTCTCAGGGCTCGGCTTGTCGGAAGTTCATGTTTGCTAGTTGGCGATGCGGGGGGTTTCTCCAATCCCATCACTAAGGGAGGGATCATCGGGGCAGTGCTATCAGGGAGGGAAGCTGGCAAGGCCGTCGCCAGCTTTCTTACGGGTGATGGAACGGCCTTGACCGATTGGGAGGGGCGTATGAGGTCCCATACAGCATTCTCGCCATTGAACCTTAAGAGGGCAGAGTTCCTGGGCTCACTCGAGGATGGTCTCCTTGACGAGATAACGGGCCTTGTGAGCGGTAGGGA
>JBFYMY010000122.1:0-7729 GCA_041304645.1 Thermoplasmatales archaeon | reverse complement strand
GTGAAGTTGAACTTTATATGGTTCTCCCTGCCTGGTTCCACCTTGAAGGATGCTCCATCGAAGTTCTGGATCTCGGCGGCAAAGTGCTTGTCCGCGTAAACGATGAGGTTCTGGCTGAAGGATTCGTAGGTCACTGCCGACGCAGTGAGGGTCGCACGGACCACGATATTTATGTTCGTCAGGTACATGGCATTGAGCGGCACTCGGACCTTAAGGGAGAACATGTAGACCTTGTTCGGTTCCAGGGCCTCCTGCTGGGCGTCTCCAGACTTGAAGGTCACATCCCAACCCCTTTTCTTATCTATGTCCTGAAGGTTGGTCGATAATGTATATGTGGACTCTCCATTACCCGTGTTCCTTATATAGAAATCGACCCTGTTCGTGTTCGGGTCGAGACCGGGTTCCAGATAGACATAGGGTTTTACAGGCCACATATCTGCACCGGGTTTGAATGCCACCTTGAACCTGAAGGTATGTCGCTCATTGCTGAGGTAAGGGCCGTCGGGGTAGAATGCGGACCATGCCCTGACCTCTATGGAATATATCTTTTCCTTGCCCTTCTCGGTGTTCAGGGCAAGGAACGGATTGTTCGGGATCTGGATAGGCAGTTCCAGGTCCTCGGCGTCGTTTGGATAGACGACCCTTGGTGAGAACGGATCGGTGGTCCACCCCTCGGGATAGCTGAGTATCTCTATTCCGATGTTGTCGAGGGCCGGGCCGTCGTTCTTGAGCTGGAACGGGATGAAATAGGGGTTACCGACGACGACATCATGTATGGGCCCCTTCCCATCCTTCTCTCCCTCTTCGATTATCATGGGGGCGAACTCAGGCTCGGAGACCCTCACACCACTTCCGCTCCTGAAGTTGTCCGACTTGTCATCGTCATCTACCGTTATGGTCGCATACATCATGAAGCTGAAATCGTTCCAGCTCGATACTCCAGTGGGCTTCCTCATGGGAACGGTCCAGGTGAAATATTCGATGTACGGGCTGTTGGGACCGCCATGTGGGGGATCAGCGCCAGTATAGTTGAGGGGCATGCTCGAAACCGTTTTGTGCATTGTCGTGACATTACTGTATGTGTCATCGACAACGAGGACCACGGTGAACTGGTTAGCTAATGTTATCGGAGTGGCGCTTTCGAGCGGTCTGTTGTCATGGATGAGCTTGACCCAAACGATTATATCCTGACCAGGATAGATATTGTTGGACTGAGACGGTCTTTGGACATCTATGCCGTCGACGGCAATGTCCAACCAATCTCGGGACGGGGCCTCACCCTCGGACCTTACCGCAACCATGAAAGATGGCACGACCATAATCAATACGAATCCCAGGGCCATCAAGAACCCGGGGTTGTGTTCATATTTTCTCGCCAATCGGTTCACCCCTTTTAGTGCCGACATCTCGTTCCGATGGGTTGTCATGAGACTGGGGACTATATCTTCTTTTGCCATCCACGAGATGGTCCCGTCGGCAACGGAGCGGCAACATTGCTGTTTGGCTAAAGGTCTAAAACGGTCTGCCATAATAACCTTTATGGTCCCTAAAAGGTCCTTTGACGCCACCATTTACGGATGAAAGTGTGCCCTAAGGACTGCTTATCTCCCTTATGGTCCCTACAAGCTCTTTGATCCTAAAGGGTTTGGTCATGAACCTTACACAACCTGCGTTCAGTGCGTCCTCGATCAATCCGTCCCGGGAGAGGGCCGTGATGGCTATGACCTTTACGGAAGGGTCGATCTCTATGAGCCTTGTTGTGACCTCAAGACCGCTCATATCGGGGAGCAGAAGGTCCATGATGACTATCCCAGGGCGCTCTTTGGTGAACATTTCCACGGCCTCCTTGCCGGTCGTTGCCAGGGCAACGACGGAAAAACCGTTGGCCATCAGCATGTCCCTCAGGACCTCCGCTATCGGTTCCCTGTCCTCGACCACCATTATACTCTCCACCATCATCCCCCCTGGTCCACTGTCTTTACTGGGAGCGTCATCAGGATGCTCGTGCCCAGTCCGGGGAAGCTCTCGCACCATATCCTTCCACCGTGGGTCTCGATTATCCTCTTTGCCATGTAAAGGGACAGGCCTTCAATGAACGAACCACCCTCCCTGTCGCGGTCCACATGGAACCGCTCGAACAACTGATCGACCTCCTCCTCGGGTATCCCCGGTCCGGAATCCGTGAACGTTACCAGAATGGCCTCATTTCGCATTTCCATGTCTATCCTAATAGCGCCGCCCTTTGGCATCTGGCCTGCGCCGTGGTCGATAAGGTTGCCTATGGCCTGCTGGATGGCCTTTCTGTCCAATTGGACCATAACTGACCGCTCGGGCAGGGTGAGGTCGTACTTTATCCCCTTGGACTCCAGCAACCCTTTCCTTTCGAGGACCGTTCCTTTCAAGACCTCCTTAAGGTCCAGGGTATCCTTCTCGAGCTTTATCTCCCTACCAGCGTCCTTGGAGGAGTCGATAGCTTGGTTCAGGATACCTTTGAGCCTGTCCACGGCCGTTATGAGCTGGTCCATCCTGGCCTTCTGGCGATCGTTAACATCCCCAAAGTGACCGGAATGGAGCATCTCCAATGTCAGTAACATCTCGGTCAGGGGTTGGCGTATCTCTCTGGCCATTAGTGAGACGAAATCCGTAAGGAACCTCTGAGACCTTTCCTGCAATTCACGGGTCCTTATTAGAGAGTCCTCCAGGTGCTTCCTTCCCTTTATGTCCTTTATGACCCCCCATGCCCCGCTGACCTCCCCCCCTTTTCGGATAGGGAGCATGATGACCTCGACCGGGTGTGCTCCGCTCTCCTCCGAGAAGAGCTCGAGTTCCGTTATTACCACAGGGGCTCCCGCGGCGATCGAACTCATACTGGAGAGGAGCTTGTTCCTGTCCTCGTTGAAGATTATGTTCTGAAAGGAGAGGAGGCCAAGTTCCTCTTTGGAGAACCCGGTAATTTCTACTATGAGCGGGGGCACCTTCAACAGATGACCTTTCATATCGATCTCGAAGGTCGGGACATCCTCGTGAGCTGGAGGATTAGGTCCACCCCCGACCGGACCCAGCTCGGTCGAGAGGAGGTCTAGCTCCTTGTATATCTCGGTCATCCTACTACCGGTCAAATCGCCCCACCTTACAGTGTTACCGTATGTACTCAGGCTGGATCGTCCACCAGCATTAGATGGAGTGGGCTCGGATTATTAAAACCTGTTGCGATAGGCCAATGAGCGGACTTAGAGGGGCGCATATACGTCCAGAATGTCGATCGGACGACCCTTAGCCCTTGGTAGTGGGTTCTGGAACTGGTACGGGCTCTGCAGGGGCCGGGGTCTCTTTCACTTCGGTCTTGGCCTCCTGTTCGGGCGGAACGGGCGCAGAGAGGATGTTGGTCGTCTTATCCTCCCCTTCGGGCATTGACAGTATCTCCATCTTCCTGATGTCCATCCTCTTCAGGGGGTAGACCGACCTGCACTGGTTAAGGATCTGATTCACTAACCCTTTGTCCTTATCTGGGGTGAGGACCATAGATGTGAGCTCCGAGAACGTGTGACCGGCCCCCGCTTCATCTATCACGGTCTTCATCCTCTTTCTTATGAGGTACTGGACTGAGCTCTGTATCCTCTTGTCGGATATGGCCATAGGCTTGAGTCTTACCCTATAACCGTCCTTCGTGGTCACATCGAAGACGCCTTCCATCTTGGTCCTCTTCCTCCGTGTCTGCCTCCTAATGTAATCGGAGGTAAGGTCCAATCCCACGAACCTCGTGAAGGCATCGCTAGTGGAATGGTCAACGACCCTGAACCTTAGTTTAATATGCATCATCCTGAAGTCGCCGGTCAGGTCCTGGAGCGTCACCTCTATTGTTCGACCCAGCATCTTGGCAGGATCATCAGAGAGCGTCTCGCCTATCTTTGCCCTGTTGAACATCTCGGGAGCGTAGATGGAATACCACTGCTTTGACTTCCACTTGTCCTTGATCTTCTTCGTCTCCCTCGTTGTCTGCTTCTTTGCCATGATCGAACACCGAACGACCACAGAGGCTTGTCCTATTTTAATTCTTCGTTGGATTTCAATATGCGTATTCGAAACACGCAGTGATTCTTTAATGTTCGAATAGCCAATCTGTTCTTTTTATGAATGAAAAAACGTACTGAAAAAAAATCATTCCCTTGAGGTAAGCTCTTTCGCCCTGCCGGGACGACCACATATATTGCCATCCTCGACCAGCAGCTCCCCCCTGGAATAGACCCTTGTCGGAAATATCGCTCTGAAACCCTCATAGGTGGTCCAGCCGCATTTGGAATGGAGGTCCTCGGCCCTTATCTTCCTGACATCCTTTGGGTCTATGACCATCAGGTCCGCATCGTAACCTGGCAAGAGGTATCCCTTTTTCTCCAGACCGAACCTTCTGGCAGGTCCTTCGCAAAGGACCTGTTGGAGAAGGCGCAGGTCGGTCCTCCTTTCCAAGAACTCCTGCGCAAGCAACGGGAACATGGTCTCAGTGCCTGGCATCCCTGAAGGAATATTCTCACTGTCTTCCTTCTCATGCAGTGTATGTGGGGCATGATCGGAGCCTATCACATCGACATGTCCGGATGTCAGTGCATCCCAGAGCGCTGCCCGATCTGCCGTTGTCCTGATGGGGGGGTTCACTTTGGCCAGGGATTCCAGTTCAAGGTTAGCTTCGCACCACTTCTGATCGAGCAGGAGATGGTGTGGTGTGACCTCGACCGATGCTCCGCTGTCCCTGGTCCTTTCAACCCCTTCCTTGGAGGAGATATGCAGGAAATGGACCGCGGACCTGTTGGGGCCTGCAGCTTTCATGACCCTGTCTATGGCCGATACTTCCACTTCGTAGGGCCGTGAGAGCATATGTCGGGCCAATGAGCCCTTATGGCCCCTTTTCTCGTCCCTCCTTTCATTCTGTATCAGGTCCCCATCCTCGGCATGGACGGATAGGGGCAGGTGATTTCTTACAGCATCCCCTATGACCGTGGTAATGTTCTCTATCGGCCTGAACACGAGCGAACCGGTGGATTCTCCCAGGAACACCTTCAAACCGATAGGGAAAGGACCGGACTTAAACTCTTTCAACCGGTCAAGGACCGATATGTGGTCCGAGGCGGGAGTGATGCCCAGGAACAGTCCGTGGTCTATGTAGGACATCTCCTTTGCAATGACCCCCTTCTCAAGGAAGCTCTTCAGGTCAAGGGTTGGGGGTCTTGTGTTGGGCATGTCCATGAACGAGGTCACACCGCCGAAGGCTGCGGACATGGACCCTGTCGTGAGATCCTCTTTTTGGGTCATTCCAGGGTCACGGAAGTGAACGTGGGAATCGATGCATCCGGGAAGGATTAGACCCTTGGTATGTTTGCTCACCGATACGTCATGTCCGGGATGGGAACGTGAGACCTTCGAGATGATGCCATCCTCGATGCTGATAAAGGATTCCTTGGGTCCGGCCCCGGTCAGGACCCTCCCCTGGATGACAAGGTCGTTAGACATCTTTGATACCTCAACCAAGCTTCTCCTCGACCACTTCCCCCCTCGGTGCCCTCTCACCGAAAACCTGCCCTGAGAACCGTTGGAACTCCACATCGCCCCTCTTCCATTCATCTCTAGAAAGACCTGCCTTCAAACATGTGTGGGATAAGAATTCCTTAACACCCCACCCCCATTCAACGGGGACCTGGGGTAGGAGAAGGCCTGAATAGAACCCCTTTCTGGCTATCAGTCCGTCCCTGCCTATGACTATCTTGGATAATAGGTCATCCGGGCCGGAATATTCTATCCTTTCAGGCGGTGTGAGCAATGTAACGTCAATGACTATGGAGTCCATCTCCTTCAGGCGGACAGGGGGAAAACGCGGGTCCCTAGTAGCAGCCGCAACCGCGACCTCTTTAAGGGCCTTGCCCAAGGCCATTATGGGCTCGGAATACCCGATGCAGCCCCTCAGTTCCCTGTCGGGGTAGGTATTGAGGGTCACGAAGACACCAGAGGGTTTCTTGAGAATGGGGGGGTCCTCTGGAGGGAGGAGGGGATCTCCCCCTAAGTGCTTTTCGATATGGGACCTGGCTGCCTTGACCGCGAATTCGCCGTTTCTCTTGTTATACACTAGCCCACCGACCTTTGATAGCCCTCGAATATCTTTTACTTTTTGCAGATATGACCAACATTAGAATGACCTATTATACTACCAAGGTCGTCGTTTATATAATACTAAGGCCGATATATTTGCACCCATACCCATAATTGGGGCAAATCCAACGCTGGTTGGTTAGGTATTAATATGTAGTAAAAAATCAGTAAGCCGGTGTTTACGGTTTGAATATCCTCATCATCGGCGATCTCACCTCAGTTCACCTTCAGAGATTAGCATGTATGTTGAAAGGCAACGGACACTCCCTTATCGGAGCGACTCTCTTCACGCCATCACAATCCCGCGAGGCACAAAGCCCTTTTAATGTAATAATCCATAGGCCACTGATCGAAACGGGTAATCCGTTAATCAAATATTCCAATCTGCTCCTTCTCTCGAAGAAATTGAACAGAATGGTCGATGATCACGGGATAGACCTAATCAATATACAGGTAGCCTCCTTCTATTTCGGCTTCATGTTCTTCCTTGGCCGACCAAAGGTCCCCTTAGTGACAAGTTTTTGGGGGACCGAGGTGTGGGCTGATAAGAACATGCGAATCCGTTACCTCCAGCGAAAGCTGGTCAAAGGCTCGGCCATCATCACGGTTGTCACAGAACGGATGAGGGAAAAGATTGTGGATGACCTCGGTGCGGAGAAGAGCAAGGTCAGGATAATCAAGTATCTAACCTTGGGGGTTCGGTCCGACGAGATGACAAAAGTTGAAATTAATTCTTTCAGAAAGGAGTTTCGGGTCCCAAAAGGGACAACGGTTGTAACGATATCATACGCAAGCGCACCTAGGCATAGGCAGGACTTCATCCTTTCTAAGTTATCCCAGATGGACATAACATTCTTGGCGAGGGAGAACGTCCTTTTTGTTCTACCTCTTACGTATGGTGAGCGGGGATGGACTGAGAGGTTGAGGGCTGCCATAGAATCGAATCCTCTTCAAACCTTTATAAGGATCATAGATAGGAGACTAACTGACAGAGAGGTCGCGATTCTCAGGTCATTGACGGATATCTTCATCAATGTGCCTCTTCAGGACAGCCTCAGCGCTTCGATGCTCGAGCATTTTCAGGCGGGGAACGTAGTAATCGTGGGGGAATGGCTACCTTACGATGTCCTCTTCGCCTCGGACCTGCACATGATAAAGGTCTCGGAAAATGATTTGGAAATGCTTGATGTCTTGGTAGGAAAGATAATAGAAGACCTCGAATGGCATAAGGCGGAGGTCAAGAAAAGGAAGATAAACACGAATCGGATTATTGGAGACAACAATTGGGAAAAAGTATTCGATGAAGCTAGGTGATTGGGGATGATTAAAATTCCAGTGGCAGAGCCGGATATAGGCCCCCTTGAAAGAAAGTACCTACTCGAAGCCTTCGATTCGGGTTGGATATCTTCAAAAGGGGCCTTTATTGACAGGTTTGAGGCGGGCATTTCCAAGTTCACGGGTACCCCTCATTCGATAGCTACCATGAATGGAACTGTTTCTTTGCACCTAATTTTAAAGGCATTGGGGATTGGCAAGGGTGATGAGGTGATCGTTCCATCCCTTACCTATGTCGCATCGGTCAACGCGATCAAAT
>JBFYMY010000121.1:0-12245 GCA_041304645.1 Thermoplasmatales archaeon | reverse complement strand
ATAACCTCCTACGGTTATGTCCATGCCTAAGCTAGTTGGTAGATATGGACAACAGACAGGTTCGATCGATCTCCTTTCTCAGCGATCTCGCAACCCTGGTATGGTGGCGGTTAGGCTTTTCTCACAGCGACTTGACCCCAACGAAAACGGAACGGTTGATAATTCGATCACTACCGATGAACGCGATGGGGTATAAATTGAAACGGGGAGAGATGACCTGCCTGTCAGGTGCCGTCATCTCTCCGATCCGAAGGATCCAAATGGACCCGTTTCTTTCATTATGTTCTTTCATCCATGTGTCCGTGTCAGAATGATTGTCTGCGACCACCCATGAAGTATCTTACGATCCAGACCAACACGAGGACCAGGAAGATGAAGAACAATATCTTCGCTATAAGCCCTGCGACACCGGCAAGCAATCCAAATCCGAGGAACCCTGCCACAAGCGCGACCACTACGAACACTATCATCAGGGCTAAAAATCCCATTGGCATATTTTTATCACCTCAGATACCGTAAATGGTTCACTACGGATATCCCCATGCCTACGCTTGATGATGCAAATGGACAATTCTTTTTTTTTTAATTCAGATTCCCGATGGGGTTTAGGATAGGCGGTCACCTGTAGACCTTGAAATCATCAAAGAGGACTGGCCCACGCTATGATTCAATATTAAAATCAAGTGGGCCAGGTCGGATCCCGATGGAAGCCGAAGGCTTCCAAGGGCACGGGAAAATCGCAGTTCTTGGCAATGTATCATCACGATTTTCCCAGTGTCGAACTCTAATCGATGTGGAGACCTGGCCCACGCTGTGATTCTATATAAAATACAAGTGGGCCAGGTCGGATTCGAACCGGCGACCCTCCGGTTATGAGCCGGATGCTCCACCAGGCTAAGCTACTGGCCCTTAAGAATTCGGAAAGCTCCGAGAGAAGGGAAAAAGAGGGCTATTATTAAAAACATTCTGTCTCTGGACCTTTAAGGCGTTCCATCGATCCCAAGTTCGATACGTAGAGCGTCAAGATAGTCCCCGATCCTCTCTGTCAGCTCTCGAGATATGGTTCCGTTCCACCCAATTTCCTTGGGCTGGATGGCCAATATCCGCAAACGTGTTGGTAATTCACCCATAGCTCTGGAGGCCTCAAGGACCTTTAAAAGGTCGCTCTCATGGAGGGAGAGGCCCTGACAGAACTTGGAGCTCCTTACATCCTCTGGGGAGAAGACGGCAAACTCTCCGGGCACCTTTCCCATGTCCCCGGAATCTATGATGATAACATCATCATAGTCCTTGATGACATGGACAAGTCCGAAACCTATGGTGCCCTCATCAAGGAAGACAACGTTCGAAACATTGCCGAAGCGTTCTTTCGCCCTTTCGACGAGGACGGACCCTATACCGTCATCGGCCATCAGTGTGTTCCCGATGCCGATGACAGCTTTCCGGGCCATTTCGAAGGCCTCATCAGACGAAATTGACCTTCAGATAATGGGTCGAACAGGATATGCAGGGGTCGTATGCCCGGACCAGCATCTCGAGCCTGAGCTCTATGTCCTTCTCGGGCATATTGACGAGCTTAGGTGCCATGGCTTCCATGTCCTGCTGGATGTTGCCGTGGTTCTGATTGGTGGGAATTATGCAGTTCGCTTTCACACAGTTCCCCACTTCATCGATGGTATAGTCGTGGAAGAGTATGCCCCGGGGGACCTCCACGGCTCCGACGCCCCTGCCCGGCCTAACTTCGACCTCGAACTCCTCTTCCTCGAGCCCCATCCCTATCAACTTGTCGACAAGGTCAATGGAATCCTCAAGGGAGTGCATTATCTCCACAAGCTGTGCAATCGTGTTCATGTAGGGGTTGTGGCAGACGGGCTTCAGGCCGAACATCTCTGCGACCTCCTTTGCCCCGTCCGTGAGCTGTTCGTAGTTCAGGTTGAACCTGGACAGGGCTGAGGCCATGTAGGAGGCCCTCTTGTGCTTTGCATACTTCGCCGTCGATTGGGGGGCGAAGTACTCGTTGGTCACCTTGAGGTAATCGCTTACGGGATAGGTCCCGCCGTCGGTGGAGCCTATCTTCCCGTCGTAGAAGGCATAGTGCTTGTCGTTCACAAGTGCGATGAACTCGGTCTCTCTCCTGAAATCGGGTATCTTGTCCTTCACTGACAGTATGTCCTTCGCAAGGGACCTGGTAACCTCGATGTTCTTCTCGCACTCCTTCTTGGCGAAGAGCAGGTCTTCCTCTGACGGGACCTTGGTGAACCCGCCGACCGTCAGCGTAATGGGATGCGTCGTCCTGCCGCATGTGACGTCGGAGAGCCTGTTCGCGAGCCTGTGGACGGCAACTATCTTCCCGACGGCATCGAGATGGGTCTTGACCATCGGGACAACGGAAGGCGCCCCGAAGAGGTCCGGTGCTGCCAGATAGCCGACGTGAAGCGAATGGCTCTGCAGGTTCTCTCCGTGGAGGGCAAGCCTTCTGAGCAGTTCCGTCTGTTCGGATATCCTCACCCCCATGGCGGCCTCCGTCGCCTTCAGGGATGCGAGAGAATGCCCTATGGAGCATATGCCGCAGATCCTCGATGTTATGTGCGAGAGGTAGGAATAGCTCTTCCCCCTGACCATGGCCTCGAAGAACCTGGGAGCCTCATCGACCTCCCATAGGACCTTCTCCACCTTGCCGGCCTTGGCGTTGAAGTAGATGTTCCCGTGCCCCTCTACCCTTGTCAGATGCTTCACCGTCACGTTCAGATCGGATGCCATGTCAGAGCACCCCCTTCCTGTAGTTGTAAAAATTGAACTTCTTCATCATCTGGTCCACCGTCACACCATACTTCCTGAGCACATCCTTCTGGGCGTCCATCTTGGCATCGTCCAGGAAGCCCCTGCAGCCCTCGCATCCGTCCTGGAACGAGGGGCAGATGGCGTTGCATCCGGCCCTGGTTATCGGACCGAGACAGAACTGGCCCAGCTCGAAGACGCAGATGTTCTCCCTCTTCTTGCACTCGACGCATACGGGGTAGGTCGGGAGCCTTGGCTTCCGGCCCAAGGCAACGGCTGTTATGACCTTAGCGAACTCGTTCCTGTCTATGGGGCATCCGGGGATGTAAAAATCGACCTTGACGACCTCATCAACGGCCTTGGTAGGGAAGACATCGAAGAACTTGTTCCCCTCGAGCGGAGCATCGCCGTAGACCTCCTTCTTGACCTCCTCGACTGGCCACTCGTTCCTGAGCTTGTTGACCCCGCCAAGGCAGGCGCATGCGCCTATGGCGATGAGGACCTTCGCCCTCTCCCTGATCCTCTTGATGCGCTCCTCGTCCATTGGCCTCATTATGGAGCCCTCTATTAGCGCTATGTCGTAGTCGTTCGAGTGCTCCTTCATGGCCTCACGGAACGATACCACATCCACGATATCTATGAGGTCCAGGAGCTTCTCCTCAAGGTTCACTATCTGCAGCTCGCAGCCCTCGCAGCTGGCGAAATCGAAAATGGCGACCCTTGCTTTCATCAGAACGCCTCCGGTATGTTCTTGACCTCGGAATACTTGAACACAGGCCCTTCGATGCAGCAGTATATACCGTTCATCTGGCAGTGGCCGCATTTGCCCACACCGCACTTCATCCTCCTTTCCAGTGAGACGATTATGTTCTCATCCGGCATGCCCCTGGATTTGAGGTCCCTTATGACGAACTTGTACATGATGGGCGGACCGACTATCACGGCTATTGTGGTCTTTGGGTCGAACGCGACCTTGGGTATCAGCGTTGTTATGACGCCTATGTTACCGTCCCAGCATTGACCGTCGGGGCATTTATCCACGGTGGTGAGGACCTTGACGTTCTCGACATCGGCCCATTGCTTCAGGTCCTTGGAGAAGAGGATGGCGGCCGGTTCCTTGCATCCGTAGAGTATCCAAACGTCCTTGAAGTCCTTCCTGTGCCCCATCGTGTAATCTATGAGCGACCTCATAGGGGCCAGACCGCAGCCACCGGAGATGAACAGCATGTCCTTGCCCTGCATCTCCTTGGGATCGAACCCGCGTCCGTAGGGTCCCCTGACGCCTATCTTGTCCCCTTCCTTGAGCTTCTCCATGGCACCTGTCACGTCCCCGACCCTTCTTACAAGGAGCTCGAACTCCTTGCCTCCTGGCGCCGAGGATATCGAGATGGGTGCCTCCCCTATACCGTAAAGGGATACTTGGACGAACTGACCGGGGGCATGCCCCAGTTCCTTGCCGCTGTCCAACCTGACGACATAGAGGGTCTCGAGGTCCGTCATCTTCTGCTTCCTGATTATGGTCGCAGGTTCTGGTATGAGAAGGTCCTCCCTGATCTCGGGGTGCTCCACGGGGGGTACAGGGTGCTCTTCCTTCTTGTGGAGGTTGTAGGAGGCTATTGAGTTGATGACCTCGGAGGGGTCGGCTATGTCGGGCAGACACTGGTAGGCGCACCTTCCGCAGCCGACGCAGGCGACGAACCCCTTCCTGTCCGGGAAATATGCTCCCTTCCTGTAGAAACGGTGCCTGTACCTCTCCTTGACCCCGTCCCGGAATATCTCACCGCTGCCGACCAGGGTGAAGTCCCGGAGGAGACAGCCGTCCCACGTCCTCTGCCTCTTCCCCTCCTTGAGGTTGAGGTCGGTCCTGTCGTCCACGTCGTAGCAGTAGCACGTCGGACAAACGGTCGTGCAGGTCCCGCAGGTAAGGCATTTCTTGGAGTTCTCGTCCCATACAGGATGGTCATGGTTCTCGTCAAGGACCCTCTTCCATTCGGACGGAGGGAGCTTCGCCCTCCTGGCGAACCAGGTCGGAAGGTCGCTCCTCCAGCACTTAACGGTATCGACCTCCTTCTTGGACGCATCCCTGGCCTTCCCGTACTTTTTAAGGAGGGCCCGGCCTTCCTTTGACCCGACATCGACAACGACGGTATCGCCTATGTCCGTCACAAGGAGATCGTACCCGGAATCGGTCACATGCGTCCCTAGGCTTGCGGCGAAGGACCTTTCGGACACATTGATGATATCGGAGGCGATTATGAGGGTATTGAGCCGTCGGGATGCGTAATGCTCGTCTATGTTGTTCCCGAGGTATACCTCATCCATCTGCTCGATGGCGATGACATCGTATGGATGGACTCCGATAAGCACCCTCTTCCTGTCATCGACCGTCCGTTCACCTCTGACCTGGCCTTTCAGGTCGTAAGATATGAGGTCCTCGGTCACCGGTAGGAACACTTTCTTAGGGGGGAGTATGGTGACGTCATGGTCGAGCCTCAGTTCGTCCGCGCTCTTAAGGCGGTCGAAGACGAAGCTCTCTCCCTTGGCCTTGACCCCGATTATGTCCATACCGGAATCGTTCACCAGTCTGTCAACGAACTTGAGCCATTCCAGTTTGCTCAGTGCCTTCATTCTCATCCCAACCACAAGAATCGCTTTGGAAGGTCCCAGGGCATCCTTATCAAGGCAGTTCATCCGACGTCCTGCAATGATGCGAAGGGGGGGCTTCTACAGGGGCCATCCGGCCCCGGGCAAGGGAAAATCATATCCCTATTTTTACCTTTGTGTCATCATCGTGGGACAGAACGTAACATGGTATGGACCTACTTTCGGTCCACCCTGGGGAAGTGGATTATCCCTGGACACCCTTAAAAGGGACGATGGTCACCGAGGAAAGGGAACCTCTCACACCGGAGCAGCAGTTCCTGAGGCAATGTTTCGTGGAGCATTACACCAGATCCCCTCCAGAGGCCCCCTACAGGTTCACCAGGAGGGAATGGGGTTTCTTCCCGTTCGGCGGGAAGATGATGTTCCGTCACATATCGTTCACCAGGAAGGAGGAGCTGGATGCCTTCTTCAGGTACCGGGCCCCTATGCATGCTTACCATTCGTCAGCTTACTATTCGGAGCCCTCCCTCCAACCCATGGGAGAGAAAGTGAAGACCTGGATGGGGGCCGACCTCATCTTCGACCTTGATGCCGACCATATACCGAACTCAGAGAAGCTGTCCTATGTGGAGCAGCTCGAGAAGGTCAAGGAGGAGATGATAAGGCTGGTAAATGACTTCCTCATCTCAGACCTGGGCTTCAGGAAGGAGGGCATAGAGCTCTTCTTCTCCGGGGGCAGGGGCTACCATGCCCATATCCGGGACCCCTCGGTCCTGCCCATGGACAGCAGGGACAGGAGGCAGCTGGTGGATTACATCACAGGGAACAACCTGGATTTCGACGTTCTTTTTCCCGGCAGCAAGAGGAAGAGGAACTTCAGGAATAGGTCACACGGCGGATGGGTGACCAAGATATACGAGGGGAAGGACCGGTTGCTGAAGGAATTGCTCTCCCTTCCTGATAATAGAGCAAGGGTCCAGAAGCTCATGGGGATATCGGACCTGAAGAAGCTGGGCATCAGTCAGAACAAATGTAGGATGATAGTGAAGGATATATTCGAGAAGGCTGGAGGGATAACATGCAGGCGAATGCTCGATGAGGATATATTCCAGGCAACATCGACGAACCCTATCGAAGCGGACTTCCTCAGGTTCGCAGCGAGCTACTCCGCCATCAATCTCAGCGGTGAGACCGACGAGCCCGTGACCACTGACACCAAGAGATTGATAAGATGCCCCGGCTCCCTCCACGGCAAGACGGGGTTCCGGGTCATCTCCGTCCCGTTGGACCGTCTGCCATCCTTCGACCCCCTCAGGGACGCGGTCGTATTGGGAAGGGACCCTGTGGAGATAATCATGAACGAGGGGTTCTCCATCACCATGGGAGGGGAGGACTTCGAGTTGGGGGCGGGGAGCACCTCTGCCCCAAGATTCCTAGCATATTTCCTAGTGGCCAGGGGAAAGGCGAAGGTCAAAACGAACTGATCTTGATACCACCATCATATCCTGACCATGGAGGCGTGCGGGTCCCTCTCGTCCCCGTCGCCACCCTTGCCCTTCTTGAAGAGGATTATCACCAGTATGACAATGACAACTATGACCAATCCGACCACCAGCATGGCCATCCAGGGGTCGGTCCTCTCATCCTTATCATCATCGTCATCATCCGTATCATCATCCCCGTCGTCTGGACCCGGCAGCGACGACCTCCTGAGATAGAGCTTCACGGTCAGTTCCGAAGATGACAGCGGTTCACCGCTCTGTGGGTCGGTCCCCTTTGTGTAGGCCCTCATGAATAATGTCAGGACCTCATCCTGTTCTATCTTCCTTGGCGCTTTGATGTTAATGATGGATACGAGCTCCTCTCCGGGTTCGACACCGTCCTTGCCCCTGGAAGAGATGGTAGCGTTCCATCCCCTGCTCTGAAGCTCGTCCACAAGGTCGGCCTCTATCACTATGTCCTCTCTGTTGTTACCCGCGTTCTTCACCCTAAGGGTCCTGTTCATGAGGTCCCCAGCCTCTAGCTCGAGGTCGTTGTCAGGGGTGGACAGGTTTACAAGGTCGTAGGACCCTGGGAATATCCTGGCAGAGGTGGTCCTCTTTCCCTCTATGGAGCCCGAATATTCTGCAGTGACCACCATCTGGCCCTCCACATCGAGCCCCAGGCCTGGCGGGACGGGGATATCGGTGTCCGTATTTGGGTCGTAGAGCTCAGGGCCTATTGTGACAGTGAAGGCTGCGGGTGCGTCGTTCCTCTTGAAGACCTTTGTGGACTGCCCTATTGCACCGGAACCGTAGGTCGCGATGCCCAGCCAATACCTGCCTGTCGGTTCTCCTCCTTTAAGCTCCGTGATATTGACCGACAATTCAACAGTAACGGTCTCGAGCAGGTTCGTTACGGTGACCTGGACCGAACCATCGACCTCTAGAGAACCCTGTTCAGGGTCGGTCGGGTCAACGGAGATGGTGAACTGGTCATCCTCGAGCGAGATGGAAACGGAGGTCGCATCCGCCCCATCCAGGAAAAGGAGGGTTGAACCCGCAAGTACGATGAGGATGACGACCCAGGTCGAACGCATGAGGGAGAATGGACATCGGTCCTATAAAAACCGAGACGGTCAAAGGAGCCTATGAATATTTTTATCTCCCAGTAATGCAGATGCCGAGAGGATGACAGGGGACGGCCGTTCGAAGGATGAGGAGGACCTCATACAGAGGCTGGGAGAGGTGCAATCGGCAGAGACGGCATCGAACTCCCTGACGAAGATACCCGACGATTTCTACGAGAGGACCTCAGGTCATCTCAGGACCCTTCTGGCCGAGCTGGAGAACTGCGATCCCGAGCAGGGGAGGACCCCTGACGAGCTGTACTACAGGCTCTCCGAGAAGCTGAAAAGGGCCAAGCAGATCCTTGAGCGCATATATGCGACAAGGGAGCGCAAGATAGTGCTTCTGGCCCTCAACCAGTCCCGCAAGGTCGGAGGACCGATAGGGGAGGACCGGGGCAGGAACGTCAACATGCTGAGCGACGAGGCCGACCTATTCTACACATTGAAGGTGGACCTTGAGACGGTCAGGGAGCGGCTGTTGAATTACGATACGAGCATCAGGAAACAGCTGACCATGCCCGCCGAGACCGGCATAGATACGACGACGGACGACTTCATTGAGGAACCCGCTCGGGAGGGCGATAGGGCCATTCAGAGGCAACCGATGATGAAGGTCACACCGGCCATGGATGAGCTGGTCAAGGGCAAGACCGTAAAAGAACCCCAGAAGGCATCGAGCGACAGCGTTCCGTCATCTGGACCGACCGACCAGGTCCAGGTCCGTTCGGAAAGATGCCTTCAAGGTCCCGATGGGGTCGCTTTGGTCAAGGCGCTAAAGGACATCGACCCCTTCGTCCTGCCGGACGGAACGAGCATCACGCTCCGAAAGGATGACCTGGCATCCCTCCCGGAGCCAGTCGCCAGAGTGCTCATGGGTTCGGGCCTCCTCGCTCTCATGGGGGAAGTCCCCTGAGACACGGGACCGTACCCGTCATCCTGCACCTTTCCCAGGATGATCCCAAGAAATGCTCGGCAAGGAAGCTGTCGAGGTTGGGCCTGGCCGAGCTCGTAGTATCACCAAGGAAGCTTCCAAGGGGAGCTGTCCTATTGGACCCGTTCTCCGGTGTGGCCCTATCACCATCTGACAGGGAGACCATCCTCTCTCGGGGTCTCACCGCCGTTGATTGTTCATGGGAGAAGGCCGAGGAGGCGTTCGTCAAGGTCCACAAAGAGTGCAGGCTCGAAGGCAGGACCCTCCCGATGATGCTGGCGGCGAACCCTACCAAGTTCGGCAAGTGGGGCGAGCTCTCGACGCTCGAGGCGATAGCGGCATCCTACTACATCATAGGTGAGAAGGAGCTCTGCGAACGCTTGCTTTCGATATACACATGGGGCGTCAGGTTCATGGAGACCAACCTTGAACCTCTGGAGGCCTATTCACAATGCGCAACGAGCGAGGAAGTGGTCCGGGTACAATCCGAGTTCTATTGAAACGGTTCACTCCTCCTTCTTCGGGGGGTCCTCAGGTCCTTCGACTATCCTGGGTTTCGTTCCCCCAACATCGGAAATGGGTCCTTTGACATACGAACCGCATGAAGGACAGAACTCGAGCTTCGAGTCCAGCTTCGATTCGCACTTGGGACAGACCCCACCGGCCTGGTCCATCCCCTTCTTCCTGGCCCAGACGTTCCAGAGGACCATTATGGCAAGGAAGATGAAGCCGAAGACGGCAAGCTGTATCATTATGATGGTGGTATCATCGAGCTTTCTGGAACCGCCGTTGCCCAAGCTTCCCGTTTCGACATGGTCTATCCTCCTTGCCTTGCCGGCACCCGTATCGAGGATGGCAATACCTGTGGCGAAGAGGGGCGTGGTCCTTGATGCGACGACGAACCGTCCTCTGTTCATTGTGAAGTTAAGGCTGTTGCCCGCGATATTGACGGAAGAGATGTTTTCATCCGCGATGAAGGAGCCGTCGCTCCATCTCCTGTATGTGGAGTTCCCTGCGCTGAAGGAGAGAATGAAATCGAAAGGTTCGGTGGTCTTGAAGTCCTTGCGGGCGTAACCGGCCACCATGTAGATATATTCCTTCTGGGCCCTGATGCCTCCGAAGGTCAGGAGGGAGAAGGAGATGTACGTGTCGTTCCCGCTTATCGTCATCGAGAGGAGGTCTATGTACTTCCTCTCGTCGAAGTCGTTGTCCTTCTCCCCTTCGAGCTCATCTATGTCCACGAAGCGGTCGAGAGACCTCTTTGCCTCATCGGATATGACGTCCTCCGGCTTGTCCTTGTACCTCTTGCTGGTCGTCCCGGTGGTGCCCTGTGCTTCAGCGGGAAGATGGAATGTGATGAGCAGGAGAGGTGCCAAGAGCAGAAGGAGAACGATGCATTGGAGCAGATGCCTGCGTGCCACATGACCTGATGAGCGAAGGTAGTTTAAAGATATCGCTTGACCTCAAAGAAAGGTAAAGTTCCATTCCTTACATATGATAGTTTAATGAGCCAGAACCGAAAAAATTGAGAAATTATAAATAATCTAGTGAACCTGTGCTTTGTTGTGCTACAGGTGCACTATGAACGAGGATGTTCCTTTCAAGGGTATAGTCGGACAATATAGGATAAAACGGGATGATGTGGTCCTATATGGGATAGGTGCATTGAAACGCTCAAAGAAAGGATTGGACCTGAACCGGTTGAGCAATACTATTGGCATCCGAAATAGGTCATTAAGAAATATCGTGAGCAGATTGGTAAACCAGGGAATCATCGGTCATTCAAGGAAAGGGAAGCAAAGGATTCATTTTACTGAATGGGGAGAAAAGAAATTCAATGATTTGGAAATAATAATGAATAAAATAATAATTAATTATGAAAATATTAGCTTCTTACAATCCAGGTCCGAGATAAAGTTCTCTATGATGACCGACCCATACGCGAGAATATGTTTCATTAACAGTTTGTTCTTCCAGGGTTCTACATTCGATCAAGCATGGAGGGAAGTCCTTCAGATCAAGGATCGGACAATATCAGCCAGTTACATAGACGAGTTCATTGGATTGGGGGAAGGATCGAGTTCAGATCATTTTGAAGAGGTTCTGAAGTTTTCGAGCCTATATGGTGTTTGCTTTGAGGATCTGGGAGATGATCCTAAGAGGAGCTTAGAAAGACCGATCGACCTATTATTGGAAGCAGAACTTTCTCGAAGAAAAGGGGAGGTTGGGAATGCAAAAGCCATATATGAGAACCTCTTATGCAAACCAGAGGGACTGAACGAAAACTCTTGGCTATTATGTTTCATCGGCTTCGTTCAATGTCTGATCAATGAGAATAAGATGGATGCTTCTGTTCAGTTGATAGATGAGATGCTTGAAAAGACCAAGGAACCAGTTCATAAGGCCGCCCTAAAAAAGCTGAAAGCTGATTTATTTCAGGACATTGGAAGGGAGGATGAGGCATCCTCTCTATATCATTCATGCTTGGGAACGTTCAACAAGAAGGACCACCCTGTCCTTCGAACGGCGGTTCTGAACAATCTCGGAGTTCTATATTTCAAGAATGGGAATCATAGGGCTGCTTCAAAGATGTGGAAAGAGGCTATGAAAATAGCAAGAAGGGAAGGTCTAACTTGGATGACATCAATAGCATCTGTTAATCTAGCAGACGTCCATTCTATGCAAGGCAAGACCCGTTTAGCATTGGATTACCTACGGAAGGCGAGGAAGGTGATGAAAGAGACTGGGGACCTGGAGGGTCTATCGGCAGTCGATTTCAATATGGCCATTGTTCAGATAGACAAGGGCAATCTCTCATTAGCTGAAAAATATTTCAAGAGGTCAAGATCGTTCCCTCTCACTTACGAAAAAAAAATAGCTGAAAGGGAGAAGGCCTACAACGAGAGGTTGGAGATGAGAAGAGAATAAAGTACATTTTTCCTTATAAAGCATTCCCGGGCAGTTGTGACGAGCTGGGCAATTATTATATCCAGGATATCGATAGAGACCTTTCCATGGGAGTGAAAAGTCATTGGGCGATGATCGTCTTAGTTGGTTTCGTCCTCTCGCTCCATCTTCTTTCAAAAGAAGGATCTGCAGAGGTAACGGTTCCTCGCTGTGCAATGATCGTGGTATCTGATATTGAAGGTCTTGATGAACACGAGCTTGACAAAGCTGATGATTTTTATCAATATCTATTGGGTGAGGGATACGACGATGATGAGATCATCTTCATGACAGAGAGTTCAAGAGACGGGTATGATGAAGATCCTAACTTAGCTAACATCCTTTCCTCATTTTCATGGTTGAGGAACACATCGACAA
>JBFYMY010000120.1:0-3337 GCA_041304645.1 Thermoplasmatales archaeon | reverse complement strand
GTTGAAGAGGACCTCGTGATCATTTCCTATCTGCACGATCACCAGACTGATCCTTCTGATGATGCCTTTCTCTCTCTTTACCGGGAACATATCATTGGTCAGTATGAGAACGTCAGTTCCCTGGTTGTACATCTTGATAGCTAGCTGCAGCATGAAATCATCGGCACTGGTCGCCGCCGGGGTCTGCTGGAACTTGCCGGCTTTTATCAGCTCCTCGAGCTCCTTGGGCTCATCTATGGCATATTTCAGAGAAGCATCGACGAAGACTATGGTCCTGAACCCTTTCTTCTCGACCTCCTCGACAACCTCCTTAAGTGCTTTCAGTTTGGGGTTGTTGAAGGTACCACCTTCGTAGGAAACATTACTGCCATCTATGATTATAGTGGTCATCTCTTTGTTCTTGGTCCTATTTGCCATCGTGCTGTCCCACCCTATACCGGATCATCATATCTCATATCGTCAGTTTCAATACCTTGTCCTTCTTCATATATAGGTCTATGGGTATAAAATCATCTGTTCATTGGAAGATGGGAATATAGTCGGACCTAAAGTTCGTTCGAGAGCAGTTGATGACCACGGACCGTACGAAAAAGAGGACCCAAATCAAGTCCATCTCCTACATATTACCGGCACCATGAAGCGACCCGGGAGGCCGAAATTCGAATATCACGGCGCCCCTTCATTTCTGCTCCTCTTCTTGAGGACGAGGTATACAAGGACTGCTAGGAGTATTAGGATAACCAACCAGTTGAACAATGCGATGCCAAATATCAAGAAGAGGGAGACCCCTCCCTTATCATCCGGCGGGTCATCTGGGTCGGTCGGGTCCGTACCGCTCTCGAACTCCTGGAGATTGATGTGGCCGTCATTGTCGTAATCATCGTCAGCATCATGGTTCAGGTTACCGAAATACCTCATCTCCCAATCGTCCGTCATAAGGTCATCGTCTAGGTCCCAGTATAGACCGACCGGGAAGATACTGACGTACCATGACATAGTCACCCGTTCATCACCGCAGATGATCAGGACGGTCACATTAACGGGTCGTTCGATGAGCGAGTAGGTTTCACCGAGAAGAAGCAGGGTGGGTCCGTCAGTGTTCGCCAACTGGCTCCCATCGATGAACCATCTGAACTGGAGATCGTGTGCCTCATTTGCCTGGACCAGCACCCAGAACAGGAGGGTCTCGTCCTCATACATATTGATGGTGGTCTTAGGGGAATACCGGACGATCCTGAGAGGCAGGGTGGGGATCGGGTCCTCTTTGACATCCTCAGGCCAGACAGCAGAAATGTTGTCAAGGACCAGGGTGATCCCGGTCGAGGACGAGAGGTTCGTGAATTTCTGTGCGAACCCTTTTTCTGGGTGGGAGGCACCTATCAGATACACCGGTCTTTCGATGGTGCTTCTGGAACTTCCAGGGTCCGGAGCGATATGCCTCTCACCGGTGAGGAGGAAGGGACCGTAGGTCCCTGTGGGCGAACCTTGCTGGAGGCTTAAGTTCACGCCTTTCGCAGCCATTATCGTAACATTTGCGTCAGTTACAGGTGTTCCGTTCGGTCCTTTGACCGTGACGGTGAGCGGGAAAAGGACCTCTATCTCGCTCCGGGCGGATAGTGAGACCACGGCCGGCCACTTAACAGGATCGAACACCTTGGCCTTACAATCCGTATTGAACGATAACTTTTTGAACGTGCAATTGACGATCCTTGGAAAGACATGGTCCAATCCAGATATGGAATCGAATGTGCATCCGGTGAAGGAAGGCGAACTTCGTTTACAATAAATGCTGACAGCGGTGCAATCGTTGATGACCGCATCGGATGATATCACTCTAATATCGAAGACCCGGGCTCCCGTAATGGTGTTGTTCTCCAGTCGGGCATTCGTAGCATTGTCGAGCGCTGCTCCTATGTCACTTCCATTGATGATGTTGTCATCGAGTACAAGTTGCGAATGGTCCGAGGCAAAGGCTGTGTCCTTGTTGTTTATGTAGTTCCCGCTAACGACACATTCAGAACCCCAGAGGTAGATCCCCACGCGCTCTTGGATGCCCACCATCCTATCATTGTCCGTGACCCTGTTACCAGAGATCTCCATGTTCGAGTTCTCAATGCCCAACCCGTACGTACCGCTCCGTAATATCTCGTTATTGACGATCGTTCCCCTATCATGATTGGTGTAGATGCCCCCGGAGACGGTGCTGCCCGTATTGTCCATTATGACATTGTTGCGGATGGTGAAGAACGAGTGGTTGGAGAAGATCCCTGTCCTGTTGTTGCCGAAGATGACGTTGTTCTCTATCACAACATCCGCGCATATGAGGCGGATACCCCTCCCGTTCGAGAACCTGCTCTCACCTATCGTATTGTATGAAATCGTTGTTCCGGTCGTGTTCCTGAGGTACAGGCCGGAGTAACCGTTCCGAAGGACCCTATTGTGCTCAATGGTCCCCGTGCAATGGAAAAGGAAGATCCCCTTGCTATCGTCCACATCGTCGTTGTCACAGATATCGGATGTTTCCATGCTCAGCTTGCTGAAATCCATCTTGAGCCCGTATTTCGAATTGTTGTGGACCGAGCAGTCCATGATCTCCAGAGAACTGTGCTTTGTTGAGATACCAGCCGCGTTGAGGTCGGTGTTATGATGGTAGGTAGATCCCCTGGTGATGACCTTGGAGAAGAAACCGACAAGACCCCAACCGCAGTGGCCGATGTCGCTATCAATCACGATAGCAGAGGAATCATTGAGCTCTATTCCATCATCCGCAGAACCGCTCAGGGTGACGCGAACGAGCTCTACCTCTGAATGGTTAGAGAAGATGCAGTTGGTCGTACAATCCCTGACACTGGAATCTTCCATCTTGAGCTGTGCACCGTGGACCTCAAGTCCACCTATGCCGTTCATGTTCCCCTTATCACCCCAGATATGACTGATGTCCGACCCTTCTATGGTCACGTTCCCGTACGATCTGAAGGTGTATCCGTGACCGTTGAGAGACCTGATGGTCGAGTTCCTTATGACCAATGAGGCCCCTCTCTCTACCGATATCCCTATATCGCCATCCTCTTTCGGTTCGATCTCGATCGTTGAGTCGATCATGGTCAGGGTCGCACCGTTGCTGACGACAACGTTCCCTTCGAGCTGCAATTCCTGACCTTCCAAGACCGTATCGGAATCGGCAAGGAGGCCACTCTTCATCAGCCGCTGTGTGCGTCCTTCCTCGGGTCCGATCGGTATGACCAGCATCAATAGGACGGCGGCAAGAAAGACCTGTGTCCGGACCATGGTGATCACATTCGAATCATTGTTTTTTAAGGTCAAACATTATGAGGAG
>JBFYMY010000119.1:0-9484 GCA_041304645.1 Thermoplasmatales archaeon | reverse complement strand
AGCAGAGCTTCTTCAATGCCAGGGAGACCATCTTGTAGAATCCCTCGACCGTATCCACCTTCACCCTCTCGTCGGGCGAATGCGGGTTCTCTATCTGAGGACCTATGGATGCCATGTCCATGCCGGGGTACTTCTCTCCGATTATACCGGTCTCGAGCCCCGCGTGGATAGCTTTTATCTCGGCCTCCTTCCCCCAGACCTCATTAGCGCACTCCTTGAGGACCGCAAGCGTCTTCGAGTTGAGGTTGGGAAGCCATCCGGGATATGCATCGTTCCTCACAGCATCGGCGCCTGACAGGGATGCTATGGCCTCTACATGGTCCCTCAAGGCCTCAAGCTGTGTCTTTGACGATGACCTGCTAGCTAGCTGTGCATAGAACCCGTCCTCCGTCCTTATCTTGGATAGGTTCGTAGAGGTCTCCACCAGGTCCTTGATGTCGGGGCTCATCCTGTACACCCCGTGGGGCAGGGCCATTATGAGCTCTATTATGCACCTCGTGTCCTTGCCCTTTATCATCTTCTTGGGCAGATCGACCGCCATAGCGGTGTATTTCATCGTCGGTTCGATGGACCTGAACTCGAACATTATGGCCTTGAACTCGTCCTCCAGGGCCTTCATGAGCTTCCTGTCGGCCTTCTCGAGCACGATGACCGCCTCGGCTTCCCTGGGGATGGCATTGTGCTTGTCCCCGCCCGTGATCTCGGCCAGATGGAAATTGCCTGCCTGATACCCTTTGTAGAGCATCCTTCCTAGCATCTTGAGGGCATTGGCCCTTCCCAGAAGGATATCCACACCGGAGTGCCCTCCCTTCAGACCGGAGAGCACGAGCTTGTAGGCTTTCCCCTCGGCCTTTGTGCGGGCGACGTCCATGTGTATCTCTGTCTCTCCTCCGCCGGCGCAGCCGACGTAAATGGCCCCATCCTCTTCGGAATCAAGGTTCAGCAGGTACCTGCCCTTGAGCATGTCCTTTCCCAGTGCGAACGCCCCTGTGAGCCCGGTCTCCTCGTCAATGGTGAAGAGGGCCTCTATGGGGCCGTGGACCAGCTCCTTGTCCTCCAGTACAGCAAGGGCGGCTGCAACTCCCATCCCGTTATCGGCCCCAAGGGTCGTCCCCTTGGCATAAAGAAAGTGCCCATCCCGCCTCAGCTGTATAGGGTCCTTTGAGAAATCGAAGACTGTCCCTTTGTTCTTCTCGCAGACCATGTCAAGGTGGCCCTGGAGGACCACGATAGGGGCCTTCTCCTTTCCCTTGCTGGCGGGCTTACGAACGACGATGTTCCCTGCCTTGTCCAGTTTGTATTCCAGTTTCAGCCTCTTTGCCACGGACATCACGTACTCAACGGCCATCTTCTCGTTCTTGGAGCACCGTGGTACCTTCCTTATCTCATCGAAATGCTTCCATAACAGCTCGGGCCTTAGCCCTTTCAGTGCGGGGTCCATCGTTATCACCTTGCCTTTCTCTGGGCCGCGATGATGCTGCACCCTTTAAAATCTTTTTATGGAACGGTTGCAACTCTCCTAGACAGTTCCGCCTTGACCCTCTTGTAGGAAACGATGCATATAAGGAGCCAGAAGAGGAAGGGGACCAGAGGCTTTTGCGAATTTCGGATATCTGCCTTCCTCAAGGAATCGAAATATCCCTCTATGGGCCCGCTCACGCTGGAGGCATCGAAACCCTCCTCCACAGCCAGCTCGATGATGCGTCCTTCCAGCTTTACCAGGTCCCGCTCGAAGTGGGCGGTCGCACCCAGGTTGGCAGCCTCCAGGTACTGGGTCCCTGTCGATATCTCCGCAGCGATGGCGAGACCGCTCATGAAGAGCTCCCACAGCGATTTCTGCGGGAAGTTCCTGAACCCCTCTATGCCGTTTATGACCGGGAAGACGGCGGTTATCATGCGGGCCAGCATGTTCCTCTTGACTATCTCCGGGTCCGATTCCAGGGTCACGACGGAATCATGGAGGGATAGGGCATCCCGGTTAAGGTCATCAAGGAGAGCGGCCATCCCCCCATCGTTCTCGGACCGTGCTTCGGTCCTGAGGGAGCGAGCCTCCCTGATGACACTATGGACCGTCACCGTCCCAGGATCGACCATCATCAACGCCATAGCCTTGTCGAGCCCCTCCAGGTCAGATGGGTCCATAATGTTCCGCTCCAGAAAAAAAAAGGGGCGGGAGACCTCCCCCGCCCCAACTATCGACGGATCACTCCTCTTTGCCCTCTTCGACCAATCGGACCTTGCTGCTCGTTATCCCCTTTATAAGCTTGGTCACATCGACCCCCGTCAGGGATTCGACCAATGCCGGCATCTGGGCAGCTATGTCCACGGTCCTGGAGACTATGCCATTGTGGCCCTGGTCCCCGAGGACTATCATCTTCTCCACACCCTCGACGGATGATGCGGCGGCCTTCACTATGTGGGGCAGCTGGTCAACGATCATCTGGGTTATGGCCGCGTCGCCGTACTTCCTCCAGGCAAGGGCCTTCTTCTCCATCGCCTCGGCCTCGGCAAGACCCTTTGCCAGAATGGCAGAGGCCTCCGCCTGTCCCTTCAATTTAATTATATCGGCCTCCGCGGTCCCCTCCTTCCGTATCCTCTCAGCATTACCCTGAGCGAGCATCTGGAGCTTCTCCATCTCACCATCGGCGGTAAGCTTGAGCTCGGCCTGGATGGCCTCGGCCTGTCTGATGGTCCTTGACTTCTCGGCCTCTGCTATCCTCTCTATGCGGCCCTTCTCACCGTCCGCCTCTGCGATCTTCGCCTCAGCATTGGCTTTGGCTGGAACGACCTGCAGCGCCTCCTGCTCCTTGCGCTTGCGGTCTATCTCCTTCTCCTGGAGCTCTATCTTCTTCTTCTTCTCCTCTATCTCTATCTGGACCTGCTCCTTGACGACCTCTTGTCTCCTTTTCTTGTCCTGGAGCTCGAAAGCGATCGATCTGTTGGCCTTGGCTATCTCGACCTCCGCTTCGGCGTTCTGCTTGGTGATGTCCCTCTCCTTGTGGAACAGTGCGACCTGGGCCTCGGCACCGGCGTTCGCCCTCTCCGCCTCCCTGGCGGACTCTGCTTCCTTTATGGTCGCCTCCTTGTTGGCTATGGCCTCGCCTATCCTTGCGTCCCTCTTGACCTCAGCGGTCCTCTTCCTGCCGAGGGCGTCCACGTAGCCGTACTGGTCCTCTATCTCCTTGATGACGAAGGACCGTATCTCAAGGCCTATGTTCCTCAGGTCCTTTGCGGCCTGGGACTGGACATGGGAGGCAACTGCATCCCTGTCCGAGTTGATGGACTCTATCGTCATCGTAGCGCAGATACCCCTGACATGGCCTTCTAGGGTCTTCTGGGCGATGTCGTTTATCTCCTTGTCGGCCTTGTGGAGCAGCTGCTCCGCGGCGGTGAAGAGAGAGGCTTCGTCCGAGGCTATCTTCACCTGCGCTACTGCCTTGATGTTGATCTTGGCGCCGGAGGTCTTCACTTCCGTGACTATGTCGGTCACGGTTATCTCGAGGGTCCTCACATCCAGGGGCAGGAACTCGAATCCCTGGAACACTGGCCAGATGAAACGGCCTCCACCAGATACAACTTCATAACCCCTTGTCCCCTTCTTGGTCTTCCTGCCGAAAACGACCATTGCCTTGTTCGGTGGCACCTTCTGGTACCTGTTCGCGTAGATTATGAACAGTATCAGGCCCAGTACGGCCAGCAATCCTACTCCGATCAGTAATCCGACCACCAATATGTTCAGTGCCATTGCTCTTGCCTCCCTCTATCTAAGTTCCACATATAGGTCTCAACTTCACTTTCTGCCTCTATGGACAGTACCTGGGTCCTTCCTTGGTTTTGGCTTGTACTCGCTCCTCGGAACGACCTTGACCGCATCCCCCATGTTTCCGACGATGACTACGGAAGCGTTGTTGGGTATGTACTTGTCAGCCACGGCAGGTATGAGCGTCCTTCCTCGCTGATCGGTGAATATCACTATCTGCCCCTCCTTTCCAGGCTGGATCGGAACAGTGACCGAACCCCGCTTCCCCATCTGCTTCCCTATGCTTACGGTGGAATTGGATGTGAACTGCTTCATGAATGCCTGCATTATGAAGAACAGGATCACCGACATGAGAAGGGCACCGCCCACAGATACGAAGGGGGTGAGGACAGCGCTGAACTCCATGTAGGTCAGGATCGTGCCTATCCCTCCGAACGCAGAGGTGAACGACAGGAGGACCGGGATCGAGAACGGTCCAAGGTCCCCGTGTCCCCCTCCGATATCGACATCGATATCCGGTGTCCCGTCCATATCCAGGTCCAAACCACCAACGTCCAAGTCCAGTCCGCCCAATATCATCATGGCGAGCAGTACGATGAGACTAAGGACACCGATCACTGCATAAACGATCAGAAGCCACCAGATTATCATACCCTTCTTCCCCCTCTCTTGTAATAATCCATCCACTTCTGGCATCTTTCCAGATTCGTAACGTAGACCTGTTCCTCAGGATCGAGCTCTATGGCCTTCTGGAAATAGGATTGGGCCCTGACGTACTCCCCGGATTCCATGAGCTGCAGGGCATATTCGTTGAACGCAAGGGCCTTCTTCCTCATAACGGGGTCGGTCCTTGTCACCGGAGAGACGGGTTCCAGCGTGATGGCGGTCCTCTCCGACCTATCCTTACCTTTACCCGTCGAGACCCTGAAGACCTCCTGGTCCTCTTCCCCATCGGCCTCCCCCTCTTTGGGCCCTTCCGGTTTCCTCGAGGGTTGTGATCCCCATTTGTCCTTGTAACCCTTGTCCCTTCCCCATGTCTTTGCCCAACCGTCCCGCCTCTCTACCTTCAAGGTGTCCGGAGGCGATGCCTGACCCACATTGGGCCAGTCCGTCCTGTCCATAACATCTTCCAGATTGGATATGCCCACGTTCCTGAACCCGACGGCCGCCTTCCTTCTGAAGATGACACCGTTCAACCTGGCCCTGATCTTCCTGTTCGCATCGAACCCGAGCTTCCTTCTATGGTCGAAGGTAAGGGAGCGGCTCTGGAGTATCCTCGGCCTTCTGAACTTGACGTTGCATTTGGAGGTATCGTAGAGCCCTTCCTTGTCGGACCCTCTTCGGACAACGGCCAAACCTCTATCCCCTGGGGACCTTTCTTTTCCCCCTATGACCATATCTGTCCTTTTCCATTAAAAAGGTATTGGCCAGACGCCCTGTCCTTGCCCCTATCCCGGGGTCATCTGGGGGATATCCCCAGGTCACTGGTCATCTTGCTCTGAGGAGCCGGTCCGCCTACCTGTGATGTGAAAACCCGACCTCGGGGTCAGGTAGTACATCCTCATCGTATAGGGGTCCAATCTCTTCGAGAACGATGCCTCGAGCTCGTTCTTGGTGAAGAGGCTGTTATGGTCCATGAACAGCAGGATGGACCTTTCGAACCCCATCAGGTCCGATATCACCCTTGTTATCTCCTTCTCGAGCTCCTTCAATCCCTCGGTCTTGGAGGCCCTTCCCGTCCGGGTGTTGACCCTCTTTGCATACTGGACGGAGGTGTTCATGACAACGGATATCCCGAGCCCAGTTTCGAACCTCCAGCCTGCAAGGGAGGTCGGTCTCTTCTTCGAATATCGGGCAGTGACGGACACCTGCATCGTAGATAGGTCCATGAAGCAGAGGTCGGCCCTGGGCCTTTCATCCATATCCTTCCCGACCATTACATGGAGGGGGGACATGTGGACCTGTCGGACCTCCACCTTCTTTGCCCTCCACCTTCCGTCCTTCGCTATGGTGTAACGCCCTGTTGTGACCTCACGGGCCTTGTTGAGTGTCCGCATCCTCATATACAGGCTTGCCACAACGTCCTCCTTGGTCAGATATGTCAAAGGGGCCCTATGGTAATCGATCTTCATCTCCTGGAATGCCCTCTCGAACCCTTCCTGGTACAGGGTCGACCATATTCTATCCATAAACAATTATTACATTCTTCTTATTTAATATTTCTATTTTGCATTGTTCTGCAGTATTCTAGGTTGAGATAGAGTGCATATTTTGTATCATGTTCGAACGGCCTAATACAGATCCCATGCGATATCTTACCATTTTCAGATGCATATCATATCTGGTGGACGGGAGCCCATCCTAGATCTCAAAGACCTTTTCCAACCCCAATAACTTTTTATCCGGTACTGGTCTTAAGGGGTTCCGGTGGACCCTGTTTGGTGCTCGATTCGCTGGCAACATCCCTGAGAGGCACGCTCAAGAAGATAGCGAACGCATCGAACATAGACAAGGATGTCATCAAGGACGTCGTCAAGGACATCCAGAGGGCCCTCCTTCAGGCTGACGTCAACGTGAAGCTGGTCCTTCAGATAACCAAAGAGGTGGAGAGGAGGGCTCTCGAGGAGAAACCTCCCCCCGGGATGAGCTCCAGGGAACATGTGATAAGGATAATCTACGAGGAGCTCGTGAGGATACTGGGCGAGGGCAAGGACATATCCCTAAGGAAGCACGTCATAATGATGGTCGGTCTCTACGGGCAGGGCAAGACGACCACCTGCGCCAAGCTGGCGAAGTACTTCCAGAAGCGGGGGCTCAAGGTAGGCCTCATCGCAGGGGATGTCCACAGACCGGCCGCCTTCGATCAGTTGAAACAGCTGGCAGAGAGATTGAACGTCCCCGTCTACGGTTTTCCCAAGGCAACGAACGGCGTCGCTGTCGTGAAGAAGGGGATGGAGCAGTACAGGGATTTCGATATAGTCATAGTCGACACATCTGGCAGGCATTCGCTGGAAGACGACCTGATAGAGGAGATGCGCCAGATAAACGACGCCTGTGGTGCCGATGAGAGGTTCCTTGTCCTCGATGCTTCAGTGGGCCAGCAGGCCGGACCGCAGGCCCAGGCGTTCCATGATGCGGTCAACATAACCGGCGTCATCATCACCAAGCTCGACGGGACCGCCAAAGGAGGCGGGGCACTCTCTGCCGTATCCATCACCAAGGCCCCAGTGACCTTCATAGGGGTCGGTGAGCACATAGAGGACCTCGAGAAGTTCGAACCGCCCCGGTTCATCTCCAGAATGCTTGGCATGGGCGACCTCCAGACATTGCTGGAGAAGGCCCAGGAGTCCATGGACAAGGATAGCATGGACGATGTCGCAAGGAAGATGATGTCTGGCAAGTTCACGCTCATAGAGATGAGGGAGCAGCTGGAGATGCTCTCCAAGATGGGACCCCTTGACAAGCTCATGGGCATGCTGCCACAGGGGTTCGCCGGTATGAAGGGCGGGTTCGAGCTCCAGGACAAGGGGGAGACACAGAAGAGGCTGAGGTCGTTCAAGGTCATCCTCTCATCGATGACGAAGTACGAGCTCGAGAACCCCAAGGAGATCAAGTCCTCAAGGATTAGGAGGATAGCCCTTGGTGCCGGGGTGGACCAGAAGGATGTGCGCTCGCTCCTGAAATATTACAACATGTCCCAGAAAGCTGTTAAGGGCTTCACCTCCAACAGGAGGATGAGGAAGAAGCTGATGAAACAGCTGCAGATGCCCGAGATGGATGGCCTTGATGGCATGTGACATGATATCCGAGTGGGTTCATAGCCCCCAGCGGGACCACTCCCTCCTTGCCGTCAAGTGGTGCCTGTTGAGGAGCCCTGCCCTGAACCTCTCCTGCCAGAAGAAATCGTAGGGCCTTCTCGGGAGCATTGCAGCGAACTCATTGAGGAGCTCCCTGACCTTGGGGGCGCTCTTCCTGTCAAGCCCCTTGACCTCGACGAACCTTAGCTCCGCGGAATGGTTCGGCCTCTCCTCGTAGACATCTATCTGGACCTTTACGGGGCGCTTGACATTGAATCTGAAGGTGTAGGAGTTCGTTGGCATCGATATTACGATGTAGAGCCTTGAGAAATGGTGCATGCCCCTGTCCCGTTCGTAATCCCACCCAAGGGCGTCCATGGCCTCCCTGAGCTTGGATGCCGTGGACGGTGCATCGAAGCATATCGCGGCTCTCCATGTCTCGGGCGGGTCCATGGTCTCCTATCTCCATAGCTTACAGGTCGTTCTCGGTGGATGTTCATGGGAGATAGGGGATACCGTTTATTAGACCGTTTGTCCCATACGGGGTGGGTGTATTGATGCTGAACCATCCACGGCCCATCGTTTACTGCAGCAGATGCCTCGAGTTCGACCACTGCAGGTTCGACGGGGCCATGATAAAATGCGATATGGTGAGGGACCTCAAAGAGGTCTGTGATATCGTCCATGACTGCCCCGAGAAGGGGATAGGGCTTGGTGTGCCCAGGAGACCTGTGCGTATAGTCGAGATGGACGGCATCAGGCATCTGGTCCAGCCTGCCACCGGGTTGGATTGCACCTCTTCAATGGAGAGTTACATTTCCGAACTCCTTGATAGGATCGGAGGGGTCGATGGCATTATACTCAAGGCCAAGTCACCGACGTGCGGTATGGGGGATGTCAAGATCTATCCGGGACCGGAGAAGGTACCCGTCAAATACATGGGCGACGGGTTCCTCGGCGGGGAGGTCCTTAAGAGGTTCTCACATCTCGCATTGGAGGACGAGGGTAGGCTGCAGGATGCAAGGGTAAGGGACCATTTCCTTACGAAGCTCTACTGTATCGCCAGGTTCAGGGAGGCGGAAAAAGGCGGGAAGGCCAGGGACCTCATAGATTTCCATACACGGCACAAACTCCTCCTCATGTCACAATCCCAGTCCGAAATGCGATCGATGGGCAGGATGGTCACATCGCAGAAGGAGACGGGGGTGGAGGAGGCCTTCCGGGAATACAGGAAGCACCTCTCATCGGCCTTCAAGAAAGGGCAGAGGTACACCGCCATCATCAACACCCTTATGCACGGTTTCGGTTATGTCTCAGAGAACATGTCCAGGGAGGAGAAGGGGCATTTCTTGGATATGCTCGAGCTCTACAGGGAGGACCGGATACCGCTCGTTGCCGTTAGGGAGACCCTGAAGGCGCTCGTTATTAGGTTCGATGTGGAATATCTAAAGGACCAGTATTTCTTCGAACCTTACCCGGTCGAGCTCCTCAGAGGATACGAACCCAACAGAGGGAGGGACCTCTGGAAATGAAGCTTTCAGGGGGCATCGCATAGTGATAGAAGGGGAGCGCCTGAGGTTCCTTGACCCGCGTCCCATCAGGGACGGGAAGTACGTCCTTTACTGGATGCAGGCCTCCCAGAGGACTCATTACAACCATGCACTTCTGCATGCCTCCTATCTGTCGCAATCCCTTGACCTGCCCCTTGTCGTGTACTTCGGACTGACCGATGGATATCCCGAAGCGAACCTGAGGCACTATGCTTTCATGCTCGATGGGCTCAAGGAGGTCTCGCACGACCTTGAACACATGGGGATTAGGTTCGTAGTAAGGTTATGCGACCCTGCTGAGGGCGCACTATCACTGTCCAAGGATGCTGCTATCGTCGTGTGCGATAGGGGATATCTCAGGCATCAGAGGGAGTGGA
>JBFYMY010000118.1:0-4236 GCA_041304645.1 Thermoplasmatales archaeon | reverse complement strand
ACCAGAGCCAAATTGATCACGCCGAAAGTGACCTGGAGGTCGGAATGGGTGTAAAGCTGGTTCAACACCACTTCGGGTATGGCATCCCTCTTCAGCTCTATGACGACCCTGAGACCGTCCTTGTCGCTCTCATCCCGGATATCCGATATCCCCTCGAAGACCTTGGCCTTGACCAGCTCGGCTATCTTCTGGAGCATGGTCGATTTGTTGACCATATATGGGATCTCGGTCACAACTATCCGGTCTTCCCCCTTCTCGTTCTCGATTTTGCACTGAGCCCGTATGGTGAGCTTGCCCCTGCCTGTCGAATATGCGTCATAGACCCCGTTCCTCCCGTATATTATACCGCCTGTGGGGAAATCCGGGGCCTTGATGTGCTCCATCAGGTCGAAGACCTCGAGCTCCGGGTCATTTATTAGGGCTTTCAAGCCGTCAACGACCTCGGAGAGATTGTGGGGTGGGATGTTCGTAGCCATTCCCACCGCTATCCCAGAAGAACCGTTCAAGAGAAGGTTCGGCAGTCTGGACGGAAGTACCCTTGGTTCTTCCAGTGTACCATCATAGTTGGGGACCATGTCCACTGTCCCCTTGTCTATATCCTGCATCATCTCCATAGCTAGGCGGCTCATCCTGCACTCTGTGTACCTCATGGCCGCTGCCCCATCACCGTCGATGGAACCGAAGTTGCCCTGCCCATCTATGAGCAAATATCGGAGGGAGAACGGCTGGGCCATCCTGACCAGTGAATCGTATATGGCAAGGTCCCCGTGAGGATGGTACTTACCAAGAACGTCCCCGACCACCCTGCCGGACTTCTTATATGGTTTGCCATGGACCATCCCGCCTTCGTTCATGGAATGGAGTATCCTCCGGTGGACCGGTTTGAGACCATCCCTGGCATCTGGCAGTGCCCTGCCTACAATGACCGACATTGAATAGTTGAGATATGAGGTCCTCATTTCGTCCACGAGCTCCCTGTCAAGGACCCCGAGATGCTCTATGTTCGAGGGCGCCCCACCCTCTGGACCGGCTCCCTCCAACAGCTCATCAGATGTCAAGCTCTGTCACCTCCTTGGCATGGGCCTCTATGAACTCCTTTCTAGGTTGGACCTCGTCACCCATGAGGACGGTGAACACCTCGTCGGCTGCGATGGCATCCTGCATCGTGACCTTGAGAAGTGTCCTTCTCTGCGGGTCCATGGTGGTCTCCCACAACTGGCCTGGGTTCATTTCACCTAGACCCTTGTACCTCTGGACGATGGCACCCGGAGCTAGCTCCCTAACAAGCTCGTCCTTCCGCCTGTCCGTGAAGCAATAGTACTCCAGTTTACCCTTCTTAACCCTGTAGAGCGGGGGTTGGGCGATGAAGAGCTTACCTTCAGTTATCAGCTCTACCATGAACCTGTAGAAGAACGTAAGGAGCAAGGTCCGGATATGGGCTCCGTCGACATCCGCATCCGTCATCAGTATTATCTTATGATACCTCAGGTTCGAAAGGTCGAACTCGTCCCCTATTCCCGCCCCGAGGGCCATGATCAGAGCACGGATCTCCGCATTCCCGAGCACCTTGTCCAGCCGTGATTTCTCGACGTTGAGTATCTTGCCCCTGAGAGGCAATATCGCTTGAAAGCTACGGTCCCTTCCCTGTTTGGCCGAACCTCCTGCGGAATCTCCTTCCACGATGTACATCTCGGAGATGGTGGGGTCCTTGGATTGGCAGTCAGCGAGCTTTCCGGGCAGACCGGCACCGTCCAGCAGCCCCTTTCTTCTGGTAAGCTCCCGGGCCTTTCTTGCCGCTTCGCGTGCTTGCAGAGCCTGGACCGCTTTAGAGAGTATCTTCTCTGCATCCCTTGGATGCTCTTCGAGATACTCCCTAAGCTTCTCGTTTATGAGGTTCTCGACATGCCCCTTCACCTCGGAATTCCCGAGCTTGGTCTTGGTTTGGCCTTCGAACTGCGGTTCTGGTACCTTGATCGACAGAACGCATGTCAGGCCCTCACGCAGGTCCTCTCCCTGCAACTGGACCTCCTTCTTTAGGAGATTGGCGCTTCGGGAAAGATCATTGAACGTCCTTGTCAAGGCCGCTTTAAGTCCGGAAAGGTGCGTGCCTCCTTCGGTGGTGCCGATGTTGTTGACATATGTGAATATGTTCTCGTTATAGCCGTCCGTCCATTCCAAGGCGACCTCTATTTGAATGGTCTCCTTTTCGCCCTGGAGGTATATGGGGGGTTGATGGAGCGGTTTGCGGGACCTATCTATGTAGGAAATGAAGGAGACGATGCCCCCGTCGTAATGGAATTCCTCCATCTGGCCTCCTTCCCCTTCCTGTTTAAGGAATATCCTGATCCCCTTGTTAAGGAACGCTAGCTCCCTCATACGATGGGACAGGACCTCGTAATTGAACTCGACACTGGAAAAGATCGTCGGGTCCGGAAGGAACGTTACCGTTGTCCCGGTCCTTTCTGGAGGTATTTCCCCTTCTACGGTCAGTGGCTTGACGGGGCGTCCTCGCTCGTACCGTTGGTGATGGAGATGTCCACCCCTCTGTACGCGGACCTCCAACCAGGTCGAAAGGGCATTGACCACCGAGACCCCGACCCCGTGAAGACCGCCGGATACCTTGTAAGCATCCTTCTTGAACTTGCCTCCCGCATGCAGTCTCGTCATGGCCAGTTCGACAGCTGGGACCTTATAAATTGGGTGTAGTTTGACCGGTATGCCCCTGCCGTCATCGGACACCTCGACCGACCCGTCGGTCCGAAGGGTCACTCCTATGTTCTTGCAATGACCGGCCATGGCCTCGTCTATAGAGTTGTCGACCACCTCATATACGAGATGATGGAGCCCGTGAGCGTCCGTAGACCCGATGTACATGGCGGGTCGCTTTCGGACCCCTTCCAACCCTTCGAGCACCTCTATCGAGCTTTCATCATATACGTCATTGTTCAAAGCGGCACCGGCCAGTAAGTTATCCGACATGATCCCTCCCCCTGTCTCCTCCGTATTCTTTCCTTGACCTCGCGTCCAGGTGCATCCCGGTTCCCTAGGACCTTCAGAAGAGAAGGTATGCAGAGTATATAAAGCCATCGCGTGCGCGCGCGCGCGTTACTAGTATGGAAAGACTTAGTAATAATCCTGATAGTTTTAAATGGGGCTATCCCTTCACCACGCCGATGCGGGACAGGATCAAAGCATACGCACTCCAGAACGCTGTTGAGCATGGGGGCAAGGCAAGCATTGGACCGGTCATTGGCAAGGTCATGGGCGTAATATCTGAGCTCAGAACTGACCCCAAGGCCGCATCCCTGCTCATCAAAGAGGTGGTTGACGAGGTCAATTCCCTCGATGTGGATGAACAAAAAAAAATCTTGAACGAACTCGGTGCCCCTGAAAAGGCCGTGAAAAAGGAAAGGGGGGACCTACTACCTGACCTGGAAGAGGCCTCGACCGGTAATGTGGTCATGAGGTTCGCACCGGGACCCTCGGGTCCACTGCACATAGGACATACAAGGGCGGCCATCCTGAACGATGAATACGTGAAAAGGTACAAAGGGCGTTTCATACTCCGTCTGGAGGATACAAATCCCGAAAAGCTGGAAATTGAAGCATATACCATGATCCCAGAAGACCTTGAATGGCTGGGGATAGAGGTCCATGAGTCCTTCGTACAATCCGATAGGATGGAACTCTACTATAAAGCGACCAGGGAGCTGATTGACATCGGTGGGGCCTATATCTGCACTTCCGACACCGAGGTTTGGAGGTCGCTCAAGGAGAGCGGACATCCAGTGGAAGACAGGAACTTGCCCCCAGAGGTCCATATGGACCGTTGGGATAAGATGCTTGATGGAACCTATGACGAGGGGGCGGCCTTCCTCGTTATCAAGACGGATTTGAACCACCCAAACCCTGCGGTCAGGGATTTCGTAGGGATGCGGATCAAGGACGAACCCCACCCCCGGACAGGGGACCGTTACAGAGCGTATCCACTCTACAATCTCTCGGTCGCCGTCGATGACCACTTGATGGGCTGCACGCATATCCTAAGGGGTAAGGACCATCTGAACAATACCCTGAAACAGGAATATATATACGATTATATGGGGTGGAAAAGACCACACTTCATCCATTACGGCCTGGTCAGCATTCCGGATACCCTCCTGAAGAAATCCCTCATAGCCCAGGAGAGGAGGGAGGGGAGGATAGACGGCTGGGACGATATCCGGCTCGGGACCC